>CAIVKO010000106.1 GCA_903906515.1 Akkermansiaceae bacterium | reverse complement strand
ATGGTAGTGGGACGATAGGTCCTGTGAGAGTAGGTCGTCGCCAGGTCAAAGCCCGGATCCAGCTAACGCTGGGTCCGGGCTCTTTTTTTGCCCGCCAACCACCACCCGCCCGCGGCAACCTCACAAATCCTGCCGACGATCGTCACGGTGATTTGCTAATAGATTTCACTTGGGCGGGTCCCACCGCCTGAGCGGCTCCGCCTTGTGGTTGCTTTAGGTATGATCCGACACCGACCATGATGCCGGTGAGGAAATTTGAGGGTGGGGGTGTTTCATCAAATCCTTTCAAATTTTTGGAAATTTCACTTGCGGGTCGATTAATAATCGGTTTTTGTTCTTAAGAACACTGTTCAAAAAACATGTCAATTGAACTTACCCAACGCCAAAAAGAGATTCTGGATTACCTGCGGATGTCACACAGGAAGACGGGCATCATGCCATCGACCCGTGAACTTCAGCATTATTTTGGATTTTCCAGCCAAACCGCCGCGATGAGTCATCTGCGCGCACTGGAGCGTAAACAAGTCATCCAACGTCTTCCCGGGAAGGCACGAGCCGTCATTTTTCCTGAAGATCTGGATCGTGGAGAAATCTCGGACATTCCGATTTACGGAAATATTGCGGCGGGCATGGCCCAGGATGTGGAGACAGACAACGAAGGTTGTGTTGCTGTGGACATCACAGCCATGAAGATTCCAAGGAATTCACGGACTTTTGCTCTGAACGTGCGAGGTGATTCGATGATTGACGCCCATATCTGTCATGGCGACACAGTGATTCTCGAACTCAAGCAACCTCGCAAGGGTGATATCGTGGCCGCGTTGATTGATGGAGAAACCACGCTGAAGCGCTATATCGTTGAAAAGGGAAGTGCTTTTCTCCGTGCTGAAAATCCCAATTATCCGGATTTGATTCCTGCGCGAGAATTGATCATCCAGGGCGTCCTGATCGCACTGTTGCGCCGTATGGCATGATATTCCGCTGGTCTTGCGGGCTCAATGCGAAGCGTTCTGAAACTGAGGGTTCAACAGATCCAGTGCGAATTTTTTGGCCTGAATTTCCATTTAGAGTCATCAGTCATCGTGAGTTGTTCTTTTGCCTTTGCCTTATGGCCGGAATAGCTTACCAAGGCCTTTCGCCGTCATCATGAGATTGTTCCGCATCCTAACCTTTAAAGAACTCAAGGTGTATTTCCTGACTCCTTTCGGTTGGATCGTCTTTGCTTTCGTCACAACGATGCAGGGTGTTTCCTTGTCCACCGCCATGAAGGGTTTCCGGGATACCCCGGTGAAAGACAGTTTGGTTTACGTCACTTTCCACACTCCGTTTTTCTGGTTTTATTTCCTTTTTATTTTTCCGTTGATCACCATGCGGCTTTTCTCAGAGGAAGAACGTTCCGGGACTTTGGAAACACTGCTCACTGCCCCTGTGAGGACATGGCAGGTCGTGCTTTCCAAATATTTCGCGGCCATGCTTTTTTACACGGCTTTGTGGATTCCTGCATTTGTGCAGTTCAAAACGTTTGTATGGGTTACGGGTCTGGAGCCTGCCTGGACAAACGGAGCCATGATAGGCACATTTTCCGTTGTGATGATGATGGGTGCGGCTTTCACTGCGGTGGGCTGTCTTGCCTCGGCTCTGACTTCCAGTCAAATCATTGCCGGCATGTTGACCATCGGTTTGTTAGTCATCCAGTATTTCCTCGGTTTTGTCACCGTTATCTGGGGCGAGTCTTTCGCCGGCGCGCCATTTTTCCATTATATTTCATCGCAGCAGCATCTGCATTACTTTGCCAGCGGGTTGCTGGATACTCGGCCGCTGGTATATTTTCTGAGCGTCGCTATCTTTGTTCTATTCCTGACCTATCAGGTAGTGGACTATCGCCGTTGGAAACGTTGATACATTTTTCTTCTTGAGCCCCATGTCAGTCGTAGCATCTGATTCTATACGAAAGCCGGTCCGTCCGCTCAACCGCTGGGGAACGGGATCCCTCTCGGGCCTGCAAATCCTATTCTTGGCCATCATCGTCATTGTAATCAACTATCTGGCGCTGAGTCATTATTCACGCCTCGATCTCAGTCGTACTGCGGATTACTCGTTGTCATCCTCAACCAAGCATTACCTTGTCGGTGACGCTATCAAGGGCCGGAGCTACCCGATCAAGTGGATCATGGCATACCGGCGCACATCGCCATTCTATGAACGCGTGCGTGCCTTGGCGGAAGAATACTGCAGATTTTCCGACGGAAAAATCACCTTCGAAATCGTAGATCCCCTGCGGAGTCCGGACCGTATGCAGGAAATCAACGCAGCATATGGTCTTACGCTCGTCCGTGATTTGATCGTGATTGACGCACGTGACGACCAGAGTGCCGTAACTACGGAAGATTCTAACAAAATACGCACGCTCAATCCCCATATCAAGCTTATCACGGCCGATGATATGGTGGTTTTCTCGGCGTCAGAGGGGAAGCGCAAGGTTTCCGGTTTTCAGGCTGAGGATGTCCTTACGGCCCGTCTCGTCGAATCGATCGAGGGGCATCCGCGTAAAATGGCGCTGCTTGCCGATAAAAGTCATATTGATGATGCGGATCCCCGGTCTCCCGGGAAATCGCTTGCCAATATCCTGCGTTTTCAAAACGTGGAGATTACGCCCACCCAGCTATCAGGTCTTGCGCAACTCCCGGATGATGTGGCGGGGGTGATGCTAGTGGCTCCCAAATACGATTTTTCGGATTCGGAGATCGCGGTTCTCGAAAATTACTGGAACAAGCCCCGTTCGGCCATCCTGGTGATGATTGATGGGGGTGTGATCCCTCCGAAACTCAGAGCATTTTTACGCGGCAACGGGATTACAGCGCGAAATGACCGGGTGATCACCCGCAGCAAGGACGCGGTCGTGACCCGCGCACGTGGTGTGTTCACAAATGGCATCGATTTCACTCGGGATTTGGCCGGTCAGAGCACGGAGTTGGGTGGAGCCAGTTCGTCTCTTGATGTCCGGGAAGGAGCGGAGGACCTGCTGACCCGCCGGATCTCTGCCATGGGGGTGATTCGGGTGCTGGATGGATATTGGGGTGAAACCAAATTTGGAAAGGGCGATGAAAGCTTTGATGAGAAGGAGGACAATCCGGCGCCGCTCTATCTGGCGGCCTGCGTCACCCGAGGTGCGGAATCGGATGATCGATTTGCAGCCGATACCTCGCGCATGGTTGTGGTTTCCAATACCGATTTCCTCTCTCCCGAAAATCACAGCGCCGAAAATCTCGATTTTCTCGCGTCCTCCACCAATTGGTTAGTTGGTCGCGAATCGCTCGCGGGTATCGGTCCGCGTTCTCTCCGGATATACAAACTTCCGCTGCTTGATGCCCAGGTGTCTTTCATCAACCGGGTGAATCTTTTTTTCCTTCCCGCATTGTTTGTCCTGATCGGCGCTTTTGTTTGGAACTCACGCCGGGTCTGATTCCTCATGCGCTCCGTAGCCTTCACCTTCCTATTAGCGATCGCCACTGCATTTGCCTGCGGACTGGCGTCTTGGCAATGGCATCAAGGGAATTTCGACACCTTGTTCGGTGCTCCTCCCACACCCGTCGGTGAGCGGATTTATGATTCATTCAAACCGGATCAGGTGAAGCATATCCGCGTCAGCACAAACGGGGTCAACGCCACATTCTCGTTAACGAAAGACGGGTGGCAGGCATCTTCTCCATGGATCGACCGTATGGATCCCCGCGCCGCGGTGGCCATCATCAATTTCACCTTGTCCCTGCGTGTCGAAGACCATGCGAATGGCGATGAAATTGATCTCTCAAAAGTGGGACTGAACGACGGAGCCGTCAATATCCGCTTGGAAAGCGCCGATCATACGCCTCTCGCCAAATACAACCTGGGTCGTGTGACGCCGTGGAAAGCCGAAGTCGATGGTCTGGAGCAACCGGCACCTACCGTTTTTATCCAACCCCGTGACAAAAGCCACAAACGTTACATATATTCTTGCGCTGGGGATATCACATCACTCTTCAAGGACGGACTTAAATTTCTCCGTGATCACCATCCGTTTTATTTCAATCCCATCACGCTCAAGTTCATTCGCATCCGTTCTCAGCAGGGTGATCTCACGCTTGGCCGCGACACGGCCAAAAGTCCATGGCGTATCATCAAGCCTATTGACTTGTCCACAGACCCCACCGCCGCCAAGACCCTGCTGGAGGGACTCTTCGAACTTCAAGCGGTCAAGGTTTCGGATCGATTGGAAAGCGCGCCCCAGCCTAACGACAAGGTCGTGAAAAATCTCCAGATCGGGCTCATGTCTTTTGATTTAGAAACCGAAACACAGTTGGATATATCTCCGATTGAAAGTCCTGAGGCACAGGTGATGAAAGCTACAGTGAGCAATCGTCCAGGAACGGTCTTCGATCTTCCTGTCAAACCGGAGCCTGGTATCATCTCGCTGGCAAACCTTCCGCTGTCCGTGAATGAACTCCGCGATCCCTCACTTACGCATCTCCATATCCCCTCATTGCGCGGCGTATCAATCCGGCCCGCCACCGGTCCGGAAATCCTCATATCCCGCGTTCCTGAAAAACCGTGGATGGTCGAAATCAATCATGAGACTTCGGAAGCCAATGAGAAAAATCTCTACGCCCTCTTGAAGGCGGTGACCACCGGCAGAGCCACCGGCTTTGTGAGCGATGCCGCGACCGACTTCACCCCGTGGGGGCTTGACCGTCCGATGTTGAAACTCAGGTTTATCGCCACGGACGACAAAGTCCTTGAGTTGCGCTTCGGCATGGATGCCAAGGGTGGTTGTTTCGTTAATCGGCAGGGCACTCCTACGGTGATGCGTGTGGATCCGTCACTTGTCGCAACCATTTCGGTGCGCCCGTATGAATGGCGTCACGCCCGCCTGTGGTCGGTGGACCGCACGAATCTTGTCTCGATAGAGCGCAGGCTATCGGGTAAGCCCTCCCTGTTTTTGAAATACACGTCATTTAACGATGACACGTGGAAAGCTGAAAGCGAAGGCCGGGACTTGACGGGATCGCTTGATCCGATGCGGGTGAATTACATGTTTTCGATTATTGAAGGGCTTAAGGTTACCCGCTGGCTTTCTTCCACGGATGAAGCGGCGTCCGCTGCTCTTTTAAATCCCTCTCTCACCCTCGCCGTGATGGAGAAAACCCGGGATGATGAATTGAATTTCACAGTTATCAACACCCGGACCATCATTTTTGCCCCTGCGTCGAAGGATGCCAATCCGTCCTTCTACTTCGGTCGTCTCAATACCGATATCCAGCCGTTTCTGATCAGTCGCGATATCTATCAGAAGTTGGCGATTGAATTGTTTGACAAGTAAGCGCAAACCTCAACTGCGGATTACACGTTCATGATCATCCGCTTTTCACTTTATGGCTTTTTAAAAAACCTGAGGTTTTTCGATGCGTTTTTGATACTTGCCCTGCGGGAACGTGGGATGGACTTCCTCGGCATTGGCGGTTTGATCGCGGTGCGTGAGATCGCTTCCAATCTCAGTCAGATTCCATCGGGTGCTCTTGCCGATACGATCGGGCGGCGGCGGTGCATGATTGTCAGCATGGCTGGGTATGTCGTATCCTACATTGTCCTGGGCCTTGCTGCAAACACATGGTTGCTGGTGTTGGCCATGATTTGTTATGGTACGGCCGATTCATTTCGGGACGGTACCCATAAGGCGCTTATTTATTCCTGGCTCAGGAGCCAAGGTCGTGAAGGGGAGCGTACGAAAATATATGGTTACACCCGCTCGTGGTCGAAGGTTGGCTCTGCGATCTCATCGTTGATCGCGGCGGCCCTCGTCATCATGGCAGGTGATTTTTCCACCATCTTTCTTTTCAGTGCTATTCCGGCGGTGCTCAATCTGATCAATGTCGCCACTTATCCGGCCTTGCTGGATGAAGAGATCATTCGTGGCGGAGGACTGCGTGAAACGTGGCGCAATATGACCGATGGTTTCCGCGAGGTTGTGGGAAAATCCACGATGCGTCGATTGATCGTGGATAGTGTTGCCGTCGAAGGTGGTTACACCGTCGTGAAAGATTATTTGCAGGTTGTTGTGCAATCGTTCGCCGTAGCCATGCCAGTACAGCTTGCGTTGAACGGTGACCAGCGCACTGCCGTGCTCTGCGGCTTTGCCTATGCGGGGCTACACCTTTTGTCATCTTGGGCGTCGCGACGCGCCCATCGCTTTGAAGAATACACTGGTGGCACGGAGTTGGCGGTGGCCAGGATCTATCAGATTACAGCGGTGATGATGATCTTGCTGGCGATTTCCCTTTTCTGTAATCTCGGATGGCTGGCAATGTTGGTGTTCATCGTATTGGGGGTTTTACAAAATATCTGGAGGCCAATCCACATCGGTCGTTTTGACCGCGATGGGTCGGAAAAACGTGCAGCTACGCTATTGAGTATCGAGTCCCAGGCGTCATCTCTCTCTGCTGCTCTGTGGGCTCCATTGATTGGCTGGATGATTGATCATCTGAAAGGAGGAATGGAAATATTACCTCTCACGGCGCTTTGGCCGGTGGCGTTGGTGGGATTGCCGTTGGGGATTGGTTTGATTGTCCGGCCAATCAGGAAGAGTTGAGGCCTGCGAAAAATTTGCCACATTTCAGTGTTTCCGTGAGTGTTTTTCCCGCGCATGTTGGTCGCAGCCACCCGCATGATGTCCGTCCTTGATCCAACCAAGCTTGATGATCCGTCTTCCACCGATGCGATTCTCGGCGCGTTCCTTGATTATCTCGCGGAAACCGGCATCGCGCCATATGATCACCAGGAGCAGGCAATCCTGGAATTGTTCGATGGCAAGAACGTGATTCTCAACACGCCTACCGGATCGGGGAAATCTCTGGTCGCACTGGCGCTGCATTTCAAGGCAATTTGCCAAGGCCGGCGATCGTATTACACGGTGCCGGTCAAGGCGCTGGCAAACGAGAAATTCCTCTCGCTTTGCCGCACATTCGGGCCGGAGCGAGTGGGTATGATCACCGGTGACGCCACCGTCAACGCCGAGGCTCCGGTGATCTGCTGCACTGCGGAGATTCTAGCGAACCTCGCGCTGCGCGAGGGTGCCATGGCACGCGTTGACGACGTGATCATGGACGAGTTCCATTATTACTCGGATGCCAGTCGTGGTTCGGCATGGCAGGTGCCGCTGCTCGCGCTACCGCAGGCCCGGTTTCTCCTGATGTCCGCCACGCTGGGCGATACCACGTTTTTTGAAAAGGTGCTTTCCGATCTAACTGGAGTTCCTTCCGTGATCGTTCATTCCGACCACCGCCCGGTACCACTGGAGTATGAATACAGCGAGACACCCGTGGAGGAAAAGGTGGCTGACCTTGTTGAAACCGGGAAAGCTCCGGTGTATCTTGTCCATTTCACCCAGCTCGCATGTGCGCAGAGCGCGCAGAACCTGTTGAGCCGGAATTTCTGCTCTCGCGAGGAAAAGCAGGAAATCTCCGCAGTATTGCTAGATGCCGATTTCCACAGCCCGTATGGGAAGGAAGTGGCAAAGCTCCTGCGCCATGGCATAGGCATCCATCATGCCGGTCTGTTGCCGAAATACCGCGTGCTGGTTGAGAAGCTCTCGCAACGCGGATTGCTCAAAGTGATCTGCGGCACGGACACACTCGGCGTCGGCGTGAATGTGCCGATCCGTACTGTAATCTTCACCCGGTTATGCAAATACGATGGATCCAGCACCAAGACGCTCGCGGTCAGGGATTTTAAACAAATCTGTGGCCGTGCCGGAAGGCGGGGCTTTGATGACATCGGTTATGTCGTCGCCCAAGCGCCGGAGCATGTGATTGAAAATCTTCGGCTCGGTAAAAAGGCCGCCGCCGGTGGTAAGAAGAGCTTCGTGAAACGCAAGCCACCCGAAAAAGGATATGTCGCATGGGACGAAAAGACTTTGCGTCGCCTGATGGATTCACCGCCGGAAAGGCTTACCTCTAGCTTTCCCATTCACCATGGGATGTTGCTCAACGTGCTCGGCCGACAGCATGAAGATGGCTGTCGGGTGATGAAGGATCTCATCGCTTCCTGTCATGAGTCCGCCACTTCCAAAAAGGCGCTTCGGTGCCGCGCTTTCCAGCTCTTCCGCGGATTGGTGGAAGGCAACATCCTGCGCATCATCCCGACTGTGGAGCGATCGGGTCCGGCGAAGGTCGCTCTCAACGTGGATCTACAGGAAGATTTTTCGATCAACCAAGCGCTTGGTGTCTGGCTTCTGGATTCTCTGCCGCAACTCGACATCGAGGATCCCGATCATGCGCTTAATGTGATTTCATTGATCGAGGCGATTCTTGAAGATCCGGATGTCATTCTACGGAAGCAGTGCGACCTGCTTCGGGGCGAGTTGATCGGTCGGCTCAAGGAAGAGGGAGTGGAGTATGAACAGCGTATGGCCATGCTGGATGAGGTCGAGTGGCCCAAGCCCGGCAAGGAGTTCATCTATCAGACATTCAACACCTTCGTGGTTGCCCGACCGTGGATGAAAGAGGGAGGAGTTCGCCCGAAGTCGGTTGCACGCGAGATGTTCGAGAATTGGCAGTCGTTCGAGGATTACATCAAAACCTACGGGCTGGAACGAAGCGAGGCCGTGTTGCTTCGTCACCTAACGGAAGTTTACAAGGTGCTTCTACAAACCGTGCCGCCAGCAGTGAAAACCGAAGGTGTGATGGAGGCCGAGATCTTTTTTGAAAATATCGTTCGCAACGTCGATTCCAGCCTGCTCGACGAGTGGGAAAAACTGCGCAATCCCCACCATGTGCCGCAGGCACGACTAGTAGCAGAACAAACGCACCAACCCTACACGCGCAACGGTCCGGCATTCACCCGTGCCTTGCGCAACGTGGTGTTTGATGTGGTCAAAGCCCTTTCATTGGGTCACGATGAACGACTGCTTGAATTGATAGAACCAGCTGATTCCGACGGCATCCCGTGGACGGCGTATCGTATTTCCACACTTATCGACCCATACTTCGATTCGCACGAACGCATCCGTCTGGATCCTGAAGCTCGCAGTGCAAAACACAGCCACCTCAGTGAACCCGGGCCGCGACTCCGGGCCTGCGAGCAGATTCTGGTCGATCCTGAAGAACACAACGACTGGTCCCTGCGCTTTTCCATCAACCTCGATGAATGCGATCTCGAACAACGCCCGGTGCTGGTGCTGGAGAACATCGCCCCAGTAGTGTGATCGGGGGAAAGCGTGTTACGTTCCTGTCGATTTCAGTGAAGAGTGCTGGACAATAAAGTTATCCTAAACACGAAAGTGTCCCTCCTTGATTTTTTGCTCCACCGCGGTGAATACTCGCGGATTTGTGGATTGCCAAGAGGGTGGAGACGGCCTAGCTTGTGGGCCGCTAGCCGCCCAACCGGGGTGGTTGCCAAATCAACCGATCACTTCAACGCTGTGGGATTATTGGATGCGATCAAGCGCTGGCGTCTGGCTCAACAAGGCCTCTCGTCTGGTAAAAAACGACGGGTTTACAGCGAAAACCCGTTGATTCAGGTTTTGGAGGACAGCATTTGGGTGAAGATGGCATTGTTCACCACGTTCACGGTGAGTTGTGCGGTGATGGTGCTCAAATCCTCCCCTAATTCATCGTTTGCAGAGGACCCATTTCGCGGGGCGTTGTTCGGTTTCATCATTTCGCTTACAGCCGTTGTGATGTTTCAGGCCAGCCTGAAATCCTCCTGCCGGCGCAACAGTCGGGTGATTTTGGTGCTTGGCGGGCTAATCGTCCATCTGGTGGTGGTCCGTCTGGCTTTGGCTCTCGTGGAATCTGGGCACATTTCGCCGGCTATCCAGTTCTTTTTCATTCCCTTCGCACTTGCACCGATGCTCCACGGTGTTCTGTTGGGGCGCGCAGTCGGCGCGTTTTCCGCGGTTTTTGTCACCCTGATCGGCTGCTTGTTCACACCGCAGTCTGAAACCCTCAGTTTCATGATCCTCAGCCTGATCGCCGGTGTGGTCAGTGTATTGCTCACTCATCAGGTCCGCAAACGTCTACAGCTTCTGCAGGCCGGTATTTATGTCGGGGCGACGACGTTGTTGATCGGACTGTTGTTAGGCCGACTCGACATAGCTTCTTGTTTCGGTCAGGACGCCATGGCACATATTGAATTATTGGCCACGGGTAGCGCTGCCGCCTTTGGCACCGGGGTGCTCACCGCTCTGCTCATTAGCGGGCTGCTACCTATTTTCGAAGGGGTTTTTCACCTCACCACCGACATCAGTTGGTTAGAGCTCAGTGATCTAAACCACAAGCTCCTGCGCCAGATGCAGTTGGAGGTGCCTGGCACCTTCCATCACAGTCTGGTGGTGGCTGCGCTGGCCGAGGCTGCCGCGGAAAAAATCGGGGCCAATGCTCCGATGTGCCGCGTTTGCTCGTATTTCCACGATGTCGGAAAACTGGCAAAACCCGGATATTTCATCGAAAACCAGACGGATGGTGAGGAGAATCCCCACGACGGTCTTACTCCGACAATGAGCGCTCTCATCATCATCGCTCACGTCAAGGATGGAGTGGATCTCGCCGTCAAACACAAGCTCAACCCGCGCATCATCAACGTCATCCAGGAACATCACGGCGATTCATTGGTCGCTTTTTTCTACCGTCGCGCCCAGGAACAGAAAAAACTCGACGTCGAAAAACTTGATAGAAAACTCGAAAATCCGGAAGATCTTCCGGTGATCGATGAAAAGAACTTCCGCTATCCCGGACCGCGCCCCAGCACTCGTGAAAGCGGGATCATCGCTCTAGCGGATTCGGTGGAAAGCGCATCCCGCACCCTTAGAAAACCGACGCCTGCTAGAATCCGCGCCTTGGTGGAAGATCTCATTCGCCTGAGGATCCACGATGGCCAGCTTGATCATTGCCCGCTCACGTTACAGGAACTTGCCGTCGTCAAAGACAGCTTTTGCGCCACCTTGCGCAGCATGTTGCACAGCCGTATTGACTATCCGAACGATAATAAGGAAGAAGATCGTACCGTGTTGACAAACAACCGTGCGGCACCTGATCGCGACGCGACGTCAGGCGGAAGGGTCATTCCCATGCCCAAGCGTGCCTGAAAACCCCGACCGGAAACCGCCGCTATGCCGCTCGAAATCATCATTGGAAACCACCAGGAAATCATCGCAATCCCTGAAAACTGGCTGACCGCGCTCGAGGATGTGGCGAAACAGGCCGCCACGTTGGTGTTGGCGCATGCGATCGGGAATGACTCGCCGCTTGCCTGCCTCGCCACTTTGGAAGTCGCCTTGGTGGACGACGCAACCAGCGACCGTGTGCATCGTGATTTCATGGACATCGAGGGGCCTACCGATGTGATCACATTTCATCACGGCGAGATTGTCATTGGAGTCGAAGTTGCCCTGCGCCAGGCGGAGGAATTTGGCGAGCCACTGCCTCGCGAAATCTTGCGCTACCTCGTCCACGGTTTGTTGCATTTGGCTGGGCATGAGGACGAGGAACCGGCCGAACGGGTCGCGATGGAAAGTGCCCAGGAACCGATCGTCGCCAAACTCTGGACAGAGGATTTGTGGAGTCGAATGGGCGAGTGAAACGGCTGTGCATTCTGCAACCTGACTTATCCGCTGCCTCCTGAGAAATAAACTGTAAACACGACTCACCTGAAGACGTATCATCCAATCATGCACCGCCGATCATTCATGACCAACACAGCAAAAACCGCCGCCATCACCGCTGTTGCCGCCTCGCTTGCCACACGCCTTGGTGCTGCCGATGCCGCTACGCCCGGCACCCGCATCAATCACTCGGTCTGCAAGTGGTGCTATGGAAGCATCCCGCTCGAGGACCTCTGCATTGCCGGCAAGGAAATGGGACTCAAGTCCATCGAGTTGCTCCAACCGGAAGATTTTCCCACGCTGCGGAAACACGGTTTGACCTGCGCCATGATCTCGTTTCCTACAGCATCCACCCCCGCCGGTGTGAAAGTGGGCGGCATTGCTCACGCCTTCAACCGCATCGATCACCACGATACCCTCGTCGCCGCCTATGAACCACTGATTAAAGCCTCCGCCGAGGTCGGTGCCAAACAAGTGATCTGTTTCTCCGGCAACCGCGATGGCATGAGTGACGCACAAGGACTTGAAAACTGCGCCATCGGTCTCAAGCGCCTGTTACCGCTTGCGGAAAAACTCGGCGTCACGCTGGTGATGGAGCTCCTCAACAGCAAGTTGAACCACAAGGACTACATGTGCGATCACACCGCATGGGGGGTGGAACTCTGCAAGAAGATCGGCAGCGAGAATTTCAAACTGTTATATGATATCTATCACATGCAGATCATGGAAGGCGACGTGATCGCCACCATCAAAGCAAGCCACGAATCCATCTCCCACTACCACACCGGAGGAGTTCCCGGCCGCAATGAGATCGACGATACCCAGGAGCTGTATTACCCGGCCATCATGCGCGCCATCGCCGATACCGGTTACAAAGGCTTCGTCGGCCAAGAGTTTACTCCCAAGCGCCCGGACAAGCTTGCCAGCCTCAAACAAGGCGTCGAAATCTGCAGCGTCTGATCCTCGGAACTCATGCCAACCCGCCGCGAATAAGCAGCGGTTCGAGTTCGGGGTCGCGGCCCATGAAGCGGCGGTAGAGTTCATCGGCAGGGGCGGAGTTGCCCTTGCTGAGGATGTGTTCGCGGAACGAGCGGCCGGTTTCCGGATTGAGGATGCCCTCGTTCTGGAATCGGGTGAATGCATCGGCATCCAGAACTTCCGACCACTTGTAGGAATAGTAACCCGCCGCATAGCCGGTGGGGCTGGAGAATAAGTGGTTGAAGCGCCGCAACATCGACGGCGTCTCGGTTTTGAGCGGGGCACGATAATCTGCTAGAATCGCGCGATCGGTGGCGTCGAGGTCGCCGCCGCTCCATTTGTCGAGATGGATGTGGAGTTCGAGATCGATTTTGGCGAATGACAGCTGACGCATGAACGCAGTCGCACTCATGTAGTTTCTCGCGGAGATCATTCTGGAGAAAATCTCCTCGGGGATGACATCGCCGGTTTCATGATGGCGGGCGAAGAGATCGAGCGACTGGCGGTCCCAACAGAAATTTTCCATGATCTGGGACGGTAGTTCGACAAAATCCCAAGGCACGTTGGTGCCGGACAGCGATTTGACCGCCACCTGGCTGAGCATGCCGTGAAGCAGGTGGCCGAATTCATGGAAAATGGTCTCCACCTCGTCATGAGTTAGAAGGGCGGTTTTTCCGTCCACCGGCGGGCTCATGTTGCCGATGATCAATCCGAGGTGAGGTTCGCCGGGGTTTCCGGTGTGCAGCGAGTTCATCCATGCTCCACCGCGTTTTGATTCGCGCGGATGCCAATCGGCGTAGAATGATCCGAGATGATCGCCGGTTTTCGAATCATGGATTTCATAAAACGATACTTCCGGGTGCCATGTCTCGATCACGTCCTGCGGACATTCCACCGCGGAGCCGGGTTCGATATATAAGGTATCCAATTGTTTGATTGAAATGCCGAAAAGACGCGAGGCGATCTCGAACATGCCGGACATCACGCCATCGACCGGGAAATACGGGCGCAGCACTTCGTCGTCCAGATCGTAGTTTTCCTTGCGCTGGAGTTCCGACCAATAGGCGACTTCCCAGGGCTGTAGTGCATCGATCGGTTGTCCGGTCTTGGCGGACTTGTATTGCGCAAGCTGGCGGAAATCAGCATGGTAGGCAGGAACGATGCGCGAGTGGAGGTTTTCAATGAAGGACAGCGCGCCTTCTCCGGATTTTGCCATGCGGCGCAGCAATGTCAGATCCGCAAAGTGCTCATGTCCTAACAAAACCGCTTTTTCATGGCGGAGATCGAGGATGCTCCACACCAGCGGGGTGTTGTCATATTTGTCATAACCACCAACCCGGCAGGAAGCTTCCCACACATGGCGGCGGATGCCGTCATCATGAAGGTGTTGCATGAGCGGAAACATCGAGGGGAACTGCAGGGTGAAACGCCAGGCCGGCGTTTCATCGGTGGCGAGTCCCTTGGCGCGGGCGTTTGCCGCAGCCCCTGCGAGTGCGGATTCCGGTAAACCGGCGAGCTTGGACTCATCAGTGATGACCATCTCCCATGCGTTGGTGGAATCCAGCACATGCTCGGCATATTGCTTGGTGAGTTTGGAAAGCTCCGCCTCGATGGCAGCCACGCGTTGCTTTGCCTCCGGGTCGAGGTCGGCACCGGACTGGCGGAAATCCGCGAGGGTTTCCTCAATGAAACGCTTTTTCACCGGATCGAATTTCCCCACTTCCGGTCCTTCCCCAAAGGTCTTGAGAACGTCCCACAACCGATCGTTGAGCGGGATGGATGCAAAAAAATCGGTAACGTCCGGGAGCACCTTGTTGAGCGCCTCCCGTTGGGCCGGGCGGTCGGAGACGGAGTCGAGGTGATTCAGACGTCCCCATCCGTCGTTGAGTGCGACCGTCGCGTTTTCCAAGGCAAGAAATGAGGATTCATAAGTCACTGCGGATGGATCCTGGGCGCAAATGACCTCGATCGCCGCTTTGGCGATGTCCAGGGCATGGCGGATGTCCGGTTCGATCGACTCGGCAGACAGGGTGGACCAGCGCACATGAAAATCGGGAGAGAGAAATGGATGCATGGCCCGACTTTAGCTGATTCCGTCCCACCTGCAAGCCGCAGTACCCCGTTAACCGGGAAAGGGTGGGGGAGATGATGATCTGTTAGCAAATTATTTGGACGATCGTCCGTATGATTTGTAGGTTTCATGCGTTCTCTGGCGATAAGAGTGGGAGTTCCAGGGGTAGAAAAGGTTTTGGCCTCAGGTTTATCCTTGCGCGGCAGCATTTCGTGGCAAGAATTCGCGCCCCGCGCCGCGGTTCCAGCCCATGAGCGATACTCCAGAACACACTCAAAACGCAAGTTTCGCCCAAGTCGGTGATGTGCTGCGTGATCATCAATCCTTCGTACTGCTCAGCCACGTCCGTCCGGATGGCGATGCGATCGGTTCCCAGCTCGCCCTCGGTTATGCATTGATGGCATTGGGAAAATCCGTGCGACTCATCAATGAGGACGGCCTGCCGGAAAACCTGGCGTTTCTTCCCGGGTCGGAGCGGATCGAATCCCCACCGGCCGAGCCGTTTGATGTCGAAGTGGCCATCGCACTGGACACCGCCACTTATCCGCGGCTCGGCGAACGCGCGCTGCACGCCGCATCCAAGGCAGGACTTTGGGTCAATATCGACCACCACATTTCCAATACCCGCTACGGCGATGTCATTCTGATCGATTCTACCAGTCCGGCCACAGGGCAGATTCTTTATGATCTGATCACCAGCCTCGGCTTGCCGATGCCTGCTGAGACTCGTGATGCGATTTACGTGGCGGTTTCCACCGATACCGGGTCCTTCCAATACCCGTCCACCACTGCGAAAACCTATGATATGGCGGCCGATCTCATCCGCCGTGGTGTGAATGTGGGGGCCATCAATTCCGCCACCTATGACGAAAGTCCTTTCCGTCGCCTCGAACTCATGCGAGCGCTGCTCAACACGCTTGAACGCTCGCCGGACGGCATGGTTGCCCACTGGCTGCTGCGGGACCATGTCCGCGTGGATCTCGGGTTGATGCCCGAGGACAGCGAGGGGTTGATCGATTTCATACGCGCCATCCGTGGCGTGCGGGTTGCGGTGTTTTTTGAAGAACTGGCGGATGGAAAAATCCGGGTTTCGATGCGTTCGAAAGACCGTCGTTTGGATGTCTGCAAGATCGCGGCCGAGTTCGGTGGTGGAGGTCACGCACTGGCCGCCGGCATCCGCATGAAGGGCCCGCTCGATGTGGCCAAGGCCGCAGTGCTCGACTCCATCCGCAGAAGGGTGGATGAAGTGAGCCGTGAATCGTAATTGGCCAATCATACTTTCTATTTTTCATCTCTAACACATGACACCTAATCCCATCGACCAGAACGGACCGAGCGGCGTGCTCCTTATCGACAAAGCGCCTGACATGACCTCCCACGACGTTGTGGCCATTGCCCGACGGGCTTTGAACACCAAGAAAATCGGCCATTGCGGCACCCTCGATCCAATGGCCACCGGGCTGCTGATGCTGGTGATCGGTCGCGCCACCAAAATCCAGGACCTGCTGATGAGCGAGGACAAGGAATACGTCGGCACCCTCACACTCGGAGCTGTCACCAGCACTCAGGACCGCCAGGGCGAGGTGCTCGAAACCAAGCCTGTTCCCGCATTTTCCGAAGCGGAAATCCGTCAGGCGTTCGATGCCTTCACCGGCGAATTCGAACAAATGCCGCCGATGGTTTCCGCGATCAAGAAGGACGGAGTGCCGCTCTACAAACTCGCTCGCAAAGGTCAGACGATCGAACGTGATCTTCGCCCTGTCCGGGTTGACCGCTATCAGATCACCCGCATCGAGTTGCCCGAGGTCGACTTTATTGTCAATTGCACCAAGGGTTTCTACGTCCGCACCTATGCTCACGATATTGGCGAAAAACTCGGCTGCGGCGGACACCTGAGCGCCCTGCGCCGCACACGTTCCGGCAAGTTCACGCTCGACCGCGCCGTGCCTGTGGCGGATCTCAAGACCACCCCGCGTGAAGATCTGGTCAAAGCCATGGTCACGCTAGCCGAAATCTCGCTGATGCGCGGGGCGTAGGTTCAGACGTTCTGATCCCGCCGGAATATGATTGGCGTATTCCGGTAGTTGCATGTGTTGAATCTGGCGGTCCAAAGACCGAATTCCATGGAATTCTTTTGGGATTCATCAATCCCGACTTGCCTTGGTGATTTCAGCACAGCCAACGGAAGCACGGCCGCTGACGGTTACAGTCCCGTTAGCAGAAAGCGGACTCGCCGACTATCCGGCATTCCGGAGCGCGCCGGGTTGGAAGGAAGTGCGGCATGGCGCGCACAACATCACTCTTGAAGGCGAATTCGTCTGGAATGCTGCCGCCCGCAAGCTGACCAAAGGCAATCTACAGCTCGTCGAGCTGAATGCAGCGGGCTCTTTCATCAACTTCACCAGATGGGTTGGACCATCGGCATGAATCGGGGACAAGCGATCGTGATAGAAGTGAGAAAAATCAACTTCTCCAAAATGAGGGATCCCTGAGGAAAATCCGCTGCCGGATTGACAGCCACGGTGTTCCCGCCCCATGCTCCGGCCATGTCACGCTTTGCCAATAAAATCGCCGTTGTCACAGGAGGAGGCCGTGGAATCGGCCAGGAAATAGCCCGCATGCTTGCCTCAGAAGGGGCGAAGGTCGCCGTCGTCAGCCGTAGCGCGTCGAGTTGCGGAAAAGCCGCTGAGGAAATCAATGCGGAGTTTCCGGGTGCCGCCATCGCCTATGCCGTGGATGTCGCCGATCACGCGTCCGTGCAGGAGCTCGCCAAAAAAATCGGCGATGAGATGGGCGCCGTGAACATTCTGGTCAACAATGCCGGTGTCACCCGCGACGGTTTGCTCATGCGGATGAAGGAAGAGGATTGGGACACCGTGCTCGATACCAACCTCAAAGGCGCGTTCAACACAGTCAAAGCCTTCATGCGTGTGCTCATGAAAGCCGAAGATCCTAGGATCATCAACATCGCCTCGGTCATCGGATTGATCGGAAATGCCGGGCAAACCAACTACTCTGCCAGCAAGGCCGGCCTGATCGGTTTCACCAAGGCCGTGGCCCGCGAACTCGCAGGACGTGCCGTCACCTGCAACGCAGTGGCCCCCGGATTCATCACCACCGACATGACCGGCGAACTGCCGGACACGGTGAAGGATGCGGTTCTCGCCAAAATTCCGCTAGGCACCTTTGGCGAAACCAAAGACATCGCGGAAATGGTCGCCTTCCTCGCCAGCCCCGCCGCCCGTTACATCACCGGCCAAGTCTTTGCGGTCGATGGTGGCATGACGATGTAAGCTCTGAGGATTTCAAATTTCAAATTTCGTTCATGGATCTGATTCTATTGCGCCACGGCAAGGCCGAGGATTTCAACCCGCAAGGTGACGGTGCACGTTCGTTGGTCGAGAAAGGCTGCGAGCAGGCACGACGGGCGGCTAAGTCTTTGAAGCGTGCCAAGCTTCTGCCGGAAATCGTCCTAACAAGCCCCTTTGTGCGTGCCCGTCAGACGGCGGAGGTGTTCTGTGAGACCGCAGGTATCCCTGGAGCTGTCATCCAGAGCTGGCTCTCGTGCGGGATGAGCCCCGAAGAAGCGCTGGGCGAACTGTCGTCCTTTGCGGATTTCAAACGTGTGGCCATCGTCGGTCACGAACCGGATTTTTCTCGTTTGATCGAGTGGGTTCTGGGCGCCGCCGGCGGCGGAGTGGAAGTGAAAAAAGGTGCCATCGCCTGCCTCCGGGTCAACCCTCCATCCCGGCACGGCCTGTTGGTTTACCTGATTCCACCCAAACTCACCGGGGTCGAAGACGAGTTCGGCGATTGAATGACACGGAAGCCGTCGGTTAGGCGAAATTTGATTGAAAAAGTCCCGAATCGTGGGATCTTGCGGGATGGAGTTGGCTGATGTTACCTGTCCGACCTGTTTTGAGGTGTTTCAAGTCGCCATGCCGCATCCAGACGAGATGCCGGCGGAGGTGGACTACGATTGCGAGGTCTGCTGTCGGCCGATGCTCATTGTTTTCACCGAAGATGAGGTCTATGCACGGGGATTAGCGGATTAACCGTCCCGACTTCCACTCTTTGATTCCATGGACCTTCCCCGCTCTTCTTCAGACATCGCCATCGCCACCGCGTGCCCGGCCTGTAATGGCAACGGTGGCTTCGGCAGTCGCACCCGCGACGGTGGCAACCCTCATCATGCGTGCGGTTCCTGCGAGGGCACGGGATGGCAAACCAAACGGATCGTCGAACTTACACCCGCCGAAGCGGACAGAATTCGAAAAAAGCTCGCCGCCATCCCGCCGCCGTGAGCCGGTAAAGCAACCCGTCCTTGATTGTCAAAGAGAGCCGCTGGTCGGATTTGAACCGACGACCTGCTCATTACGAATGAGCTGCTCTACCCCTGAGCTACAGCGGCTTGTGACTTTTTTTCGTTTTGGTGCCTTAATGCTGCCCTTACGATTTTGGCCAGTCGCCGGGGCCTTTTTATTTACCTTCTCGTTCAATGCAAGCCGATTCCTTCGAACGGCATTGCTCTCCGCACCTTAGCTGAAGGCCAGAAGAAACTCATCGCCCACATTCAGCTCAACGAGTTGGGGGAATGCATCTGGACTTCGTTCAACGCAGGATGCGGGCTTGCATCATCGCCTCAGGAACTGATAGGTTTTAACAGTTATGATTCAATCCTTCGCAGACAAGGACACTCAGGAGCTTTTTCAGAGCGAAACCAGTCGACGCTTCGGCGCAATCGCCCGGGTGGCGTTGCGCAAGCTGATCCAAATGAATAGGGCTCGGGTGCTTCAGGATCTTGCGATTCCTCCCGGAAACCGACTCGAAGCATTGAAGGGAAATTTGGTGGGTTATCACTCAATCCGTATCAACGACCAGTGGAGAATCATTTTCGCCTGGAATGAACATGGCCCGGCTGATGTCAAAATTTGTGATTACCATTGACACACCCATGTAACGCAATACGTTATACCCATGAATCCACCCATCACACCTGGTGAAATCCTTTTGGAAGAATACCTGATTCCCATGGGCATTTCCCAAAATGCCATGGCCCGCGCCATCGGGGTCGCGCCACGTGCAGTCAATGAGATCATTCATGCCCGCCGTTCGATAACGCCCGCCATGTCCATCCGTTTTGGAGCATTCTTCGGCCAATCCCCAGAGTTCTGGCACGGTATTCAGGTCGAGTGCGACTTCCGTGCCCTAGCCAAAGACCAGAAGAAACTCACCGAGCACATTCAGCCTGCCATGGCTATCGCCCGCGCATCCTGAGTCTTCGATTCATCGCTTGGCGTTGCTGGGTTTCATGGGTAGCGCGGCACCTTTGAGTCGAATATTTGAACCGGGTCACGTGATTCAGATTGTGGTAAATAACAAGCAGATCATACTTCGATGGTCATTAAACCATACGTCATCAAACATTCCCGCAACGATCCTCTTCGCCCATGGGCTTCCTTTCGCCATTCTTGTTAGTTTCCGCAGCGGTTCTTGCGGTGCCGTTGTGGTTGCATTTGCGGCGTAAACGGCGGCAGACGCCGGTGGAGTTTCCCTCGTTGCGGTATTTGAAAATGGCGGCGGCCCGGATGAAACGGCAGGCCAAGGTCGAGGATCTCGGGTTGCTTTTGCTGCGGTTGTTGTTGGTCGCGTTGCTCGCAATCGCGTTTGCACGGCCGGTTGTGCGTTCCGCCGGGGGATGGTTGGGGGCCGGTCGATCGGTGGAATCGGTGGTGGTGATCGATGCCACGGCCAGCATGGGTTGGCGCGGTGAGGCGGGAAGTCGTGTGGATGTGGCGAAGCGGCTGGCGCGCGAGTGGATCGATGGTCTGGATCGATCGGATGCGATCGCGCTCTGGGTGCTGACGGACAAGCTCGAACAACCGGTACCGGTTCCGATCACGGATCGTGGTTATCTTTTCAAACAACTGGATGCGGTGAAACCGTCCGAGGGCTCGGCGAGTTTGGCTCCGGTTTTCAATGCGGCGCGCGAATGGGCGGAGAGCCGGGGTGCGGGGCGCAAGGAGTTGGTGGTCATCACCGACAATCAACCGGCCGCATGGGACTGGCCGGCGGAAGGGTTTTTCCGGAGTGCTTGGAAACGTGGCGGCACGAGTCTGGTGGTGCTAGCGCCGGATACGCGGAGTGCATCGAATATAGCGATTGCTTCTGTGGAGTGGGACGACAGGTCCGTGCGCTCGGGCACCATGCTGACCGGCGTGGCAAAGTTGGAGAATCACGGCGATGCTGCTGCAAGTGATTTGTTAGAAGTGCGTGTTGGCGGGCAGGTGTTGCT
>CAIVKO010000105.1 GCA_903906515.1 Akkermansiaceae bacterium | reverse complement strand
TCCACGAACCCAAACCTCCTCGAACCTTAAAACTAAGGGAGGGATGAGAACCCCTGCGTAGCTACGGGTTTGAATGCAGGAGCGAGCCTCGCGAGCAAGCATTCCCAACGCGCAGCGCAAATTGGCATGGCCGAAGGCAATGCGCGGTCGACAGGGGATGCCGCCACTATGCAAACATGCCGAATTGGAAAGACCTTCATCGCGCATTTCCGTCCGCTGGAGGGTGAATGGCGGATTCCGGGGTTAGGAACTGCCCGTCGGGTGCAGATCAATCCATTTTGCGGACCTGGAGGATTCCTGTCTGAAAGGCTTTGGCGATGGCGGCCGGCGCATTCTTGACGTTGAGTTTTTCGTAAATGTTACTGACGTGGGTAACCACGGTGGTGATGCTGATGCCGAATCGCTCGGCGATTTCCTTTTTCACCTGGCCTTCTGCAATCTGGGTGAGGATTTCTATTTCACGCTTCGTGAGAAGCTGCTCGATGTCACGTTGCGGGAGCTTGGCTTTCAGGGTGTTGAGAACGAACTTGGCCACCTTGGCATCCAGCGAGGCCCCTCCTGCCATGACGGTCCGGATGCCTTCGGTGAGTTGCCTCACGGTGGTGGATTTCAAGAAGTATCCGGATGCGCCGAGCATGATGGCCTGCAGGATGTCGGTCTCCCGGTCGGACTGGGTGAGAATGATGATCTTGGCACTGCTAAGGGTGGCGATGAAATCGGGGATCGCCTCCAAGCCGTTGATGCCCGGCAGGTTCAGGTCGAGCAGGATGATGTCCGGATGATTTGGCGCGTTGCGATCCAGCAAGCTGCGCAGTGCTCGCTCGGCGGTTCCATACTGGCTCGTCATCTCCATATCGGGTTCACGCCCCAAGGCGAGCTCGACGATTTCCCGATATTCCGGATGATCCTCGACCAGCATGATGCGGATTTTTTGAGTCATGATTTTGTTATTTTCGAAAGCCCCAGTTGCGGGTTCGGAGTTTCAGGTCGATGCAGGTTCCGCCGGTTGCCGGGCTATCTACGGTGACTTTTGCGCCCAGCAATCGGGCTCTGCGCTTGATAGAGGATGGTATACCTTCTTCCCCGGACCGCACCAAACCACGACCGTTATCGCTGATTCTGAGATGAATCCTGTTGTGGGTGGCCTTCAGATGCGTCGTGAACCGGGTAGCTTCAGAGTGGCGACTAATGTTGATCATGCATTCCTTGTAAAAAAGAAACAAGTCGGCTCGAGTGCGCGGTTTCAACTGATTTAGGAAATTTTCACCTTCGATGGAGATGTCGTGTTCCAGTCTGGCCATGATCCGGTTGGACGCCCGTTGCATGTCCGCCAGAAGATCCGTGTAGAGATCGTCGGCTTGCAACATGTCGGTGCAGTGGCGCACGGCGGCACCGGACCGCTCTGTTTCCGCGCGGATTCGGCGATGAAGAGTAGACAGTTCCTGCGGGGTGCCTCTGGCATCTTCGGCGAGATCACTGAGCAATCCAATGGTATGGATTGACGCCCCCAACTCGTCATGCAAGTCGGCGGCCAGACGCTCCCTGATACGGGCAATATGTCGCATTCGGATGATCCGGTCGATCAGTATGGTGAAGATGATTCCGGCGGCCAACAACGTCGCCAGCCAGCCCATCCGTTTCAGGTTGGTTTTTTGGAGGGCATAACGTTGACCCAATTCGGCCACCACCAGAGGCCGCTCGGCTTCCAGATCATGGCGCCGGGCCAGTTCACTCAACCAATCCCGCACTGACAGGATGCGACCATATAGATTGCGGCCGTCAGTCAGCGCGGAAAACGAACGTTCCATGTCTTTTACGAAGAAGTTCGCTTGCGCCGGTTTGCCAAGGGCGACATTCCGGCCTTGGGAGAAAATCTCGATTTCCGAAAACCCGATCTGTGATCCACAGGGCTCACCCAGCACATTGATGAAGGGCTCAATGGCGGTCAGGCGCACATAGCGGCATGAAGTTTCCGGAAAGCTCCGCATGATGATCGGCCCCGCATTATAGATAGATTCCATGTGATACTCGATCAAGCGAACGGCGTCGGAGAAATCCTGCCTGTTCGCGCCTTCGACGATGAGTCGGCGGGGAGTGCAAAAATCGGAGGGGGCGGACTGGGGCACGGTGTCGCTCAGATCCAAGGCATGCAGGTGGATCCTATTCAATGGCTGGCTGGTGCCGAGGTCTATTATCAGGGCGGGTTGGTCGCCAATGCCGATCTTGCTCAAAAACGCCAGACTTTGATCCCCTTGGGCGGCATCCATCAGGTAAGGCACGAATCCATCCACTAGGAATTTTTTGTCCCTTGCCGCGCCTTTGTCCTGCTCGGGGGAAGAGGTTTTAACCGGCTTTTGCAGGGCGACATCTTCCTCGCCGCTAAACACTAAGATCTCGGACAACTGGAAAATGAAGAGATCGTCCCATGCGCGGGGTGACAACACCGAGGCCTCGACCCGCACCCAGGACGCGTGGGTCGCAGGGAAGGACGCCACGACGGGAGAGATCCGAGGCAGCAGGTGGTCCTGCTCACCGAAGCTGGCCACCACGGTGCCTTTGGTGTCTTGGCCGGTTCCCACGACGACGCGGAATTCCAAAGGGAAGCCGTCTGCCCGAAAGCCGATCTTGGTGTCACGCCAAATGGCTGGAACCAGGATGACTTGGTCGATGGTCTCCTCCTGGCCCAGCTCGATTTGAATCCATTCCACGTGGGCTCTGTCTTTGTGGGTATCTGACCGGTAGCCCACCGAGCCCACCCCACTCAGCAGGCTGTAGCTGGCAAGCTGCGCGAGTTCGGCGTCGATCGACCCCAAACGCTTCTCAAGCGCGCTTGTGGAGAGTGTGGTGAGCGGCACTCCGGGTTGCGCTGATGCAGCCCTACCGGGGAGCATTCCCACCAGCAGCAGAGCGGCACCCATGATCCGGATGGCATGCATTCTCATTAATCGATGAGAAATCTCGCGAACTTCTGGAGTCCCAGTCCATCGGTGGCTCCCGTCAACCCCAGACATAAATTCATAGGGCGAGAGGAGTGATATTGGCCGCACAGTGCGGCACAAACAATGGCCTTGGTATATTTGATTGATATTTCATCGGAGATGGATAGTTGCGCATGAGTAATGGATTACACTGTGTACCGCTTAATACAACTTTTTCCCGTAAACCATGAAGCCGCGGAGATTGAAGCGCTCGAATGACTTGGTCTCCTGCGGCCCGGGAACACGCTCGGCCCGCACATAACGCGCCAGCAGGTTCCGCCCTTGCAGATCCACGCGGAAAACCATCTCGTCCTTTTCAAACGAGGCGACTTCCGTCCACGTCTTACCGTCCAGCGAGACCGACACCTTGAGCGGTGCCGCCTTGTACCCCACATGGTTCCGCGGGTATTCATGGCGGCCGACCAGGACGATACCGGCCAGTTCGCCCTCGCCGGGCAACTGCACCTGCGCCCATGGCTTCTTGTCGCTGGCGGTGTCGAACCAACCGATAGACCCGCCGCTCAGGACCTGCCGGTATGACAGCGGTTGGTCGTCCGCGTGAGCGCTACTGGTTTGCAGCATTCCGTCCTGACTCAGCAGGTTACCGGGAAATGATTGGTATTTCGGATAGGCCGCCACCTGGGCCGGTTTCAGGTATACATCGTCGGGCTTGGGCGGCGGCAGCAATTTCTCCGCCATATCGGTCCAAAGATGATAGCTGACGATGTCGCCAGCCTCGCTGGCCTTGCGGATGCTCGTCTTCAATGTGGTGACTAGCAGATTCTCGTCGATGGACGCGCCCTTGGCCTGGAAGAACGCCGCCATTGCCTTGGCATAAGCCGGAGCCGTTGCCGGATTGCCGGCGAATCGCTTCGAACCCCAGCTCATCACGTTGCCGAAAATGAAGTTACAGTTCGGCTTGTCGCTATAATGAATGACTAACAGCTTTCCGAACAACTCCACACCCAGCGCCGGATCTCCGAGGCTCTTGTTCTGCCAGTCGAGAATTCCGTCGTATGGAAAACTATCAGGCTTATACCAGTTTTCCTGCCGCAGTTCCCGGTTGCACGCGAGCAGGACCTCCATCCGTGCGGCGGGCTTCATTGCCGGAAACGCTTTATCCAGGCAACGCCGGGTCAATGTCCAGCCCGCTTCGTTGTAGGCGGAGAACGTGCGCGCGGCCCGTTGTCCCAGATCGAGCCATGTCGCGGCCGGCGTATCCTTGGCGGCTTCCAGCAGTTTGATGATTTCGAGCCAGGTTCCGTAGTTGGTCGGTTGCGCGGCAATCGCCTGTTGATAGGTTTTCATCCAGTCGGTGCCGGCCTTGGCGCGCTCCGCCTGCCATTGCGCCAACCAACCGAGGCGGGTGGCCGCAATGAAGCGCTCGTGGTCCTGATTGACCGGTTCATACAAACGGTTCTGGGTGGCATAACTCGTGCCGTCCCAACCGGGCGCGGTGACCGAGCTTGGCCAGTTCACGCTGTTGCCTACCGGCCATTCCTGACCGGACCGGACGATGAACGCGCAGTGGCGGGGCTGGGCGATATCGATGGAGGGGATGCCGTGAGCTCTGGCAGTGACCGAGGCATAGGTAGAGACCGCCCCGCACACTCCACCGACCTTTTTGTGGATTATGAAACGACCACCATACACATGCGCCCAGGGAGCAAGATAGTTCCAGCCGTCCTGAACCGAAACTCCGTAGGCATTGAAGCTGACATAGCGAATGCCACCATGCGCCCCGAGGTAGTCCCGCAGGCGGGTCTGCCGGTCATCCAGCAGAAACTGATAGTCCCTGGCGGTGCCATCCGTGTAAACCGCCCAACGCAGTTCCCGCACGTTCAAACTCTCGAAACTGACATGCATCAATCCGTCACGCAAAGCCTGTTGGATATGGGCGAAGCGGTCCACCAATTGATAGGACGATCTCTTGCCCCATTGCAGTGCGAGCGCGGTGGCGAGCCGCTGAAGGAAAGGCTGCTCCCATCCTTTGCCATATCTCCTCAGTAGATAAAGGTTCTCCAGTGACTGGGGCCAATCCGCCTTGCCGGAGGCCAGCAACGAATCCAGCCACACCGGATCCTTGAACAAGGACTGGAGAAACATCGCGCCTCCGTCACGTTTGGCGATGTTTCCGACCTTTTCCGCGCCGCAGAGGCGGATCAGGGTGGCTTGCGCCAAGGCCGCCTGCACATCCGGAGCGATGGTAATGGGCCCGTCCCTCGTGGTTCCGGCCGTCAGAATCGCGTCCAGCTTCTGTTGGAGCTCGGGAATCAAGCCGCCGTTCAACATCCGGGTTTTTTCATCGGTCGCCGTGGGTTTGGCGGTGATGGCGGGCAAGACAGGCAATTGCGGTTCGACCACGATTTCACCCGCAATATCGGTTTGGCCGGCACCTGCATCCACCTCCAGACGCAGCACCAAGCGGTGGGCGGCACGCCATTCCTTCAGGTTCAAGTCCACTTCCACGGTGGTATTGCCCTGGCCGAGACGGAACTCCGGCCTCGCTTCTGATAGAACATTCGTGCCGTCCAGCATTGCAATGCGCCGGATCGTCAGGGCTCCCTTGCCGCCTTTGACAACCAGTCGGATTTTGTAAGAGCCGGCATGGTCGAAAAGATAGGATGTATCTGCCATGTCCCATGTGTTGGGTCCGGGCTTCACCTGATTTGCCGCCCAGCCGTAGGTCAACATCGGCGTCGCGGTTTGATGGTGCATGGCGAGGTCGCCAATCGCGCCGATCCCCCAGAACGTATCGGGATCGAGCGCCGCGATTTCGCGTTGGATGTCGTATCGTTGTTCCTGATGTTTCGGCCAGCGGCTGTAAACCAGGTATTTGGCGATCATGATGCGCTGGATGCGCTCGTGGTCGAGCACCTTGTTGCGCGGGTCCTTGAGTTCCTTGTCGATGCGCGCCAAGGCCTCCATGAAATCCTTGTCGGTGAGTGGCTTGTTCGCAATGGCCTGCGACCAACTCGGTTCAGCCCACTTCAAGCCATCGCGCGGATCGCCGCCGAAGGTGAGCCAGCGCACAGCGCCACTCTCGTCCTTGGGGTCGGCCACGCGGATCTTGTCGTGAACGAGCATATAACATTTGTCGTTGCCCGGCCAGTTGGCGATTGCCATCGCGTCGAGTCCCTGGCGCAACAACTCCGCCCGGGCGGGGCCTTGCGCCGCGTCCGCCTTGGCCCACAAGGCATCGCGGTTTTCGCGGATGGTCCGCAATTCTTTCACCCGTGCCGCCATGGTCTTGGGTGTTAGACCGAGGCGTGGCTTGTTCTCACAGGCGACAGCTCGGCCCTCGCGGTCCAGCAGGGCGACGCGCGGACAGATGGTGGTATCCCACCAGGTGTATTTCACGTTCAACGCGGCCTTCTGCTCATCCTCGGTGCAGGCACGCAAATCGGCTTCCGTCGCGGCGTCATGGAGGGAAGCCACACGCACACAGCCCGGCACATGTTGTTTGCTGTTGCTGAGGCATTGGAGCTGGATTGAAAGGATTACTCCAGGCTGGAGGGCGTCTTTTAAAAGTAGAAACAGAGTTCTGCGATGACCGTCATTGGTCAGCGCATTCCAGAAGTTGTCCGGTTGGTCCTCGATGCCATCAATGGCCCGCCAGGCACCCTGTTCAGGCCTACCGGAGTTGGCCCAGGCGGCGGTGATGGCGAGTGCTTTGCCTGCATTGCGAACTACGATTTCGGAGACGCAGAAATTTCCGTTAGTCGCCCGTCCCGGGCCGGTGGCTGGCAGGCTGGAGTCGGTAGGAAAATCCAGACGCAGGACGCGACCACCGCCTTTGACTTTGAGCTTGAGTGTCAACGTATCCTTGTCTGGATTGGGACTGGCCTTCGCCAGGAAGGCACCGTCAGGACGTGCGGCGAAAGGAACCTTCGCATCCGATTCCACGGCTGTCACTTCGTTGGACGGGAGCGGGGTCTTCGCATCCGACAAATTCGCGAGCCGCAACGCCGCCGCCCCCGTAGCGGCCTCCGGCCGATCCACCGCCACCAGCACGAAACCGTCGCCGAGTTCCTTGGCAAATTCATCCTTCAACCAGACATCCTGATAGAGCATCTCGCCGAGCCGGTTCCAGTCACTGCCGCGCTGGAACACCACGATGTCCTTGCCGGCGGCTTTCGCCCGTGCCATGGCCATCTCGTAATTATCCGCACGCTCAGCGGCGGCATACGCCCGTTGGAAACCAAGCAACGAGCCCAGCATCGCAGCGATGAGAATTATGCGGGGCGCGGACAGATGGGAAGTGAGGATTTTCATCAAGGAGTATCGTTAGGGGAAAAAGGTTTTTAAATTTGGCCTCAGCTTATAACTGATCGAAGACCCACATCGTAGTCAATTCCGCCCATGATCGCCTATCCTCATTTTATAGGATGCCGGCCAGGCACCTTTTTAAGCGCGATGTATCCATGTAACGACGCGCCCCCTTTTTCAGCGGCTTCGCGAACAACCCAAATTGATAGAACTCGCCCTGCCCCCCAGCATTACCATTTTTGATCAGGCTGAAAACCGATTGCACGTCCAGAAGTCGATTCTGAATTTGATTACAAGGTAGGGACGCGGTTCACTACCCTTATTTTATAAAGGAGAAAGGCGCTTCATTGCGCATCACGGATATCGAGGTCTTTACGCCGCGACTCCGGCACGACCTTGATATCCATCAGCTTGCCGCCTTCCACGCGGCCTTCCACCGTGGTGTTTTTCGGCGCGTGTAGCTTGAAACTAGCGTTCCATTCCTTCGGCCAGGCAGGGAGGAGGAGCATACGGTTGCCCTCATACTGAAGGAGCATGTATTGTAGAGCGACCTGCAGGACACCGCCATGGTCTTGGTCTGGCATCCAGTCACAACTGGCGGCCCACATGACAGGGAAGCGGAAGCCCGGCGCAACACGGGAAACTCTTCCGGCTACACCGTTGCGCGCTTCGGCACTTAATCCCAAGAGCGCAGCCTGTATGGGGTCCTGCCGCCAGCAGTCATTTTCCTTGTGACGTCGTGCGGTGTAACTATTTTTTCCGATAGCAAGTGCATCCTCGCCGGCAGCCAAGGTGTAAAGCCGATAGGGAAACAGGGCATAAAGCTCAGGATTTTCGGTGTTGCATTTTTTGTCAAACTTTTCCGCTGGAAGGATGCGCTGATTGGGTTTGGGGCTCAATGGGACGAGGGGCAGGTCAGCAAGCAGCTTCTGCCAGGCGGCTTTCAGCGTTGAATTCGCAGTGATTTCCAACAGCCGAGGGAGGACATAGCGCAGACCCGCGATCTCCGGCAGCGGATTGGTGGTGCTGTGCCAGGTTTCCAGCGATTGAGAAGGGGTGAAGAGAATTTTGCCGTTGCTGTCCCGCTGCCAATGCTGGTCGAAGAAGGCCAGAATATCGGTGGCAAACGGAATCAGCATGTTGTCGCGGAAGGTCTCATCTTGTGTGAAATCGTAGTAATCAAGCATCAACATGATGGATTCGAGGCCATTCTGCCAGTAATAACGAATGAAGGCGTTGTCGGTCAGTCCATCCGGTTTTCCCGTGCGGTCGGGCCCATAGTTTTTGTCATTGTAGGTGCCCCAGAGGGTCATGGTTTCCGGGAAAAACGCGCCGGCATGTCCGTAATACGTTTGTGTGGCGAGACGGCGTGCCGGCAGTGCCTTCTGGTAAAGGCTGAAAAAGGGTAGCATCATGTCACCGTCTCCCGACAACAGCATCGGCCAGTAAGACAACCGCGTGTTTTGGTACCAATAACAGCCTCCCCATTTCCGGAAATCGGTGCCGTCGCCAAACTTGCCAGCCTGGTCCACGACAAAGATGGAGCCGTTGAACTTGATCGGATACGCGCCGCGACCGCTGCAGGCGCTGACCCAGCGTTGTAGCGTGTACCCGCGCGATACAGCCACCGCCTTCGCATCACCACTCAGGGAAATCCAGCTTCGGTCCCAAAACGCCGCCCACCACTGGCGGTGGGCCACTAGACGCTCTGCAGACGGAACCACCTCCGTGGTGGCGGTCTGTTTCGCCAAGGAGGCGCGCCACTCCTCTGCCGTCGCGTTGGGTTGCGTGAGTGCATGAACGCGAAGGGAAAACTCGGACAGGGGCTTGGCAGTTTTGAGTTGGGTGTCGGAGGTGGCAATCATACCATCCCCCTTCATGACGGCACCAAAGGTACGGTCTTGAATCGGGTCTTGCTCTGTTTTCGCCAGTGCTTCCAACTTTTGAATCTTGAGGTTGGATAGCCAGGGCGAGACAGCGTTACGATGATACCAGGCCACTTCATTCCCGGCGGCCTTCATCACGGTGTCGGGCCAGGAAAATGGCGCGGGCTCCACAAAATTGGGATACCCTGGATCACACGGTTTCTTTCCCTTGCGCCATACCTCAAGGTCGGCGACAACCGCCAGCGGCTTGTTGTCTAATGATCGGCCATCCACCTGCACCACCGGATGATGGGCGTCAATCCAGACACGAAGGGTGGCCCGCGATGTCTGGATTTCAATCGCACCATCACGGAGTTTCAATTCCTGACGGAACCCAGACTGAACATCCAAGGCGGGCTCCAGACGGATGCGCACCTGGCCGAGTTTGACCAACCGCATGTTTTCATCCCACGCATCGGTTTTGGACAACAACAACAGCAGGTCACCCGTGGGTTCGACCCAGACGTTTGCACCGATATCGCCGTTGCCGATCGGCATCGACCCTCGGGAGTCTGTGCTCGGCGAATCCCAGACAACATTGGAGTTATCCACGCCAGATTTCACTTGCACCTCCGAGGCGGCGCAGGACGCTGAAAGCAACGCCAGGGCTACGCTGACTGATGCGGCGCAATAGATATGTGCATAAACGAACGTTGCTTCGATGGGTTTCATGGTTCCATTATTCCTTGTGATCGCCTAACACCATCGGCGTGTCTTTGACAAAGAATTGCCACTCCAGCCAGGGTGCGGGATTCGCATCGTGACAGGCCAGCGAAAGTTTCACGGCACCTTTGGGGGCAATGAAGTTTTGCTTTTTGACCGGCAGATCTGCGATCTTGTTCCAATTCAAGTCATAAACGCCTACGGTATCGCCGCCTTGAAACCACAGGTAGGATTCACTGTAAACTTTGCCGGTGATGCACATGGAGCCTGAGCTGATGTTGATGATCGGATTAATCACGACCGTCGGAATTTCCGGGAGCACCCGCAAATTGCTAACTTTAATATCAACACTGGTTTTGGGGGGAACCTTGCCGATCGCCATCGATACTTTTTTAAGCCCGGTATATTGACTTCCCTTGGTCTCCATTCGCCACCCCCAGCGGGCATCGGCCCAGGCGGCTTCGCCACAGGGAATGATAATGTTGCGCTCGCCCTTAAAATCCAAGGGAACAATATAGTCGCGTCGACCCCGGCTGTTAGGCTGAATAACAAGTATGGCACCGCTGCCATCTCCATCCACAGTGAGCCCAATACCACGGGCTTGGGTCATGTCGGAATCGCAGCTCCACGATGGCAGTTTTTCCTCATGGGTGACGATTTCATTTCTTTTGTTGTTAAATTGAATTCTGACCGCATTGCCATCCGGGGTGAAAGAATGGTCCCCGCGGTTTTTGATTTTGTCGGCCAGTGGCTGAATCGCAATTTCAGCTGCTTTGGCGCTTCCCGCGGAGGCCCGAGAGCCTTCTGAAGTTTTGATTCCCGCGCCAATGTTATAGCTGTCAATAATGCTTCCATCCTTGCCGCTGGCCGTGGCTGGTTGAGGGGCTCTCAGCGTCGCCGCCGGGGATGCGTCAAGGGCATTCATCACGTGAATGATAAATTCCGGCTCCTGATCGGCGTATGGATTTACAACTTCAAGGTTATCGCCGGTTTTCACATATTGCCGGGGTACGATCGGGCCGAACTCAGAACCTTCTCTCCAGGGGATGTCAATTCCTTCGCGATAGAGCATCCGCAGTGGGGTAACGCTCAAACGGCCCTGTTCATTGGCAGCACGAAAAATGACATGGTCCGAGCTGGCAAGAATCATTTCTCTTTGCGCTTCAGTCAGGAGCTGACCGGCTTTTTTCCAATTGACAACAACTGCGGCGGCGTAGGCGGACAGACCCTGATTTTGGAGAGTTTCCATGGTAATGCCAAACATCGGCTCCGGTTTATAAATACCAATACTTCTTAGCCCGGCGGCCACGGGTTTTCCGACGAGCGAAAACATTTCATAAGGCGTTGTGGCAGGGCGTCCATTTCGGGCAATTGTCAGCGGGATGGTGAGGCCATTTCTTTCGGTGGGCGTCAGGGGTGCGGGTTGATCGCTGGAGTTCGTGCTGGCGACCTCATCGTCGGCACTGGTTCGCATGGCCTTTTTCGAACTGTTAAATTTATATTCAAAATGGCACGGCATCGGTGTGCCACCGGAATTATTGCTCGTCGTGGGATGATCTAAATTCGTATAGACCGCTTGGGCAAACTTGGCGTAGCCCCAGGGATGATTGACCGTATGCGATTCGGCACTATCCTGGATACAGTGGACGATATTGTTGCGGTTGTAGAATTCAGCCATGCGGCGGCCGAGTTCTTCGACTAGAGTGGTGTCGTTGTTAGCGGTAAAGACCTGGCCATAGGGCCGCAGCAGGCCGGCAAGCGGTGCTTTGGCCTCATGCGGGGCGGGAGTTGTTTGCAGCTTGCCTCGGCGGCAGTTTTTGAGGGTCCACATTTCCTTGTCCGTGTCCGTAAACTGGCCGACCTCGATCAATTCGCTATCAACACAAATGATATTAATGTTGTTCTGGGGGCTGGTTTGAGAAGGGCCGGTAATGCTTCGATCGAGGGTGATCGGCATTTCTTCGCCCGGATTTGGTTTGAAATAAATTGTTTTGTCCGTCGCGGATGCGGCTTGGGCCAAGGTACCCTGAATCCACTTGGCCAGGCGTGGATCAATTTTACCAACCACATAATCGGGATCCTGATTGCCAATGGAGCAGCTAACGTCATGGATGGTAAGTCCCAGGCCCTTGGCTCGGGTATAGCTGGCAAACTTTTGGAAGTCTTCCTCGCCTTTCGGGAAGGTGGCAGGGTTCAGATGGAGAAAGCTGAATTTATTCGGCCAGTATTCTCCACGCCAGGTGTCGGTGTGCATATAGAGGCGCTTGATGTCCATCTTGGCCGCATAGTCGGCCAGCGCATAGAGTTCGGCAGTGGTTTTGGCTGAAATCACCATTTTGCTGACATCGGCAAATTGAGTCTGCCAGTCGAGCAGCCATTTGCGGGCGGTCTCGACATTCCACTCCCCTTTGATTTTGGGGTGCGGCAGACCTGCGTTTGCCCACAGATGCAGCAGGGTCTCGTCTTCGTCCTCGCCATTGGTGGGTGCGTAGAGGGCAAACCCGCCCAACGGATGATTAGCAGAGTTATCCCATAGCCAGTACCAGTTGATCGCGATCGCGTTTCCCTGCCTGCCCACCCCGCACATGTAGTCGAGGGCCAGGGCCTTGGTTTTTACCGCAGTATTCATGCGGAATTGGAGCCAGAGACGGCTTTCTGGCGAAATCCCTTCCATGCTTTTCATTTTAAATGCGACATAGCGATCGGTGATGGAGACCTCAAAGGTGACCCTAACCTTTCGTCCATTCGAAGCAATCAGTTGCTTCCCGTCATAGAGGAGCTGATTGAGTGGGAAAGTCACCTGCTTACCTTCGGCATAATCGAAGCCGCAGAGCTCGAATCCGGCACCCGGATCCTTGGCGTTAAGCGCCTCGCTGCCGTTGATTATAAATGCGGCTGGCTTGCCGGTGGCTGAAAATTTTAATTGAATTTTATTCGCTTTAATTTCAACGGCAGAAGCGGTTCCTGGACTGGAGGCCTTTTTCAATTCGGCCAGATCGGGGTCCGCCCACTGGGCCTGACAGTCGGTAAAGAAATGCTTGGCGGCAGCCAAATCCCATTCACCCTTGAGGTCGGAAGGCTTGGCGATGTTTTCGGTCTGGCAAATATGAAGGAATAAGGCCGCCGCGTCTTTTTCCTGCGCGGAATCATAAAGGGCAAAGCCGCCGAGGGGAACGTTGTCGGAACGCATCCACAGCCATGGCCAGCGAATGTCACAACCGGTGGCCGACGTCTTGGTGGCCGCATCCAGGGGCAGCACTTTCACCGTGTCGGCGACGTTCATATTGAAACGCAGCCCAAGCCGATTTTTACGGGGAAGCCCTTCCACCCGACTGATCTTAAACGCGATATAACGGTCAGTTGTTTTGACCTCCAGAGTAACGCGTAGATTGGCGCCAATGCTCGCCACCAATGTTTTGCCATCATACTGCAAATCCTTGAAACGAATCGTCGAGGGATTTCCATAGTTATAAGCGAAGCCTTGAATCTCAAAGCCGATGCCTGGGTTTTGTTCGTTCAGCAGCTCTTTATCACCCACCTTGAAGGATTTTGGTTTCCCGTCGGACGTGAATTTCAGCGATATCTTTCCGGCGGTAATTTCCGCCGGGCCTTCCGCGCCGATGGCTGCCAGGCCAACCACGAGTGACAAGATCAGCGTGATGGCTTTGAGGGTTTGTTTGATGTTCATAGGGGTTTTTCCCTTGCTATGACACTTCACTTCTTCACCGGTTTGAGCCAGAGGCGACGGACATCAGGGCCGGCTGTCCAACCGTCTTTCTCGCCCTGCAACTGGATCGTCTGCTCGCCGGCGGGCAGATCGAGGGTGGCGAGAACCTCGGTGTGCCAGGCCTTCGCGTCGGCCCCGGCGGGCACGGTGGTCTTGGCGCTGAGCTTGCCGCTGCTCAGGATGAGCTTGGCCGGCTCTGCCGAGGCGAATTCGGCGCTCACCTGCCAGCTTCCGGCGGTCGGCACCTTGACCCGGTAATCGAGAGTCCAATACGAGTCCTTCCAGTCCGTCAGATAAGTATCGGCACCGCTGCCTCGAATTTTAAAATTCCCGTGACGCCCGCCCGTCCCGTCGCCATCCAAACCGGTCAGCGCGATGCGGCCCTCAGCGTCGAGAGGATACTCATTCAAACTCAACGCGCCGGGGAACTGCAGGCGCACCACCGAGATCATGGGGTCGGTCGCCTCGGCGGGCAACGTCACCACCAGACCGTCGGCGGTCAACTGGGCGATAACCTCCACCCCATTGGCGAGCAGCTTGCCCGCGCTGGGCACCGAGTGAAGACCGGGCAAAACCAGGCGACCGTCTTTCGGCCAATCCCAGACGTGCAGGTAGAGCGTGGTCGAGCCATTGTCACCGGCTTTTTGGGTGATGCGTCCCCACGTCAGGCGGCGCAGAAAGGGGGTGGCCTCGGTGGCGTAGATCGCCTCGCTATTGACCTGCATCCAACGGCCGACCGCTTCGAGCCGTTCCACACTTGCCTCGGGAATGCGTCCATCGGCGGTCGGGCCGACGTTGAGCAGGAAATTGCCGCCCTTGCTGGAGATGTCGGAAAGATTGCGCAGCAGGTCGCGCACGCTCTTCCAATGGGTGTCGCTGGTTTTAAATCCCCAAGTGTTGTTCATGGTCATGCAGACCTCAAACATCTTGCCGGGGTAGCCGCGCGGCGGGATGTGCTGTTCAGGGGTCAGGGTGTCGCCCTTGAAGCCCCCGCCAAGGCGGTCGTTGCTGATGATCGACGGGTGCTGGGCGAGCAGGTCGGCAAATGGCTGGGCGCGCTCCTTGCTGATGCTACCCGGAGTGTCCCACCAGAAAATGTCTGGCTTGTAACGGTCCAGAACTTCCCGGACCTGGGGCAAGGCGGTCTTTTTCAGATACTCGTCGAATGGGCCAGGCTGGGTCGGAGGAAACTGCTTGCCGCCCTTGAAGAACGTGCCACCCGGATTGACCCAGTCTTGGACCTGCGAGTAGTAGCAGCCGAACTTAAGGCCCTCGGCGCGCACGGCGTCGGCCAGCGGGGCGAGCAGATCGCGGCCTGCGGCGGAGGCCTTGACCGCATTCCAGTCGCTCGCCGCCGAGTCAAACAGGGCGAAACCGTCATGATGCTTGCTGGTGATCACCACATATTTCATACCGGCGTTGCGGGCCAGGCGCGCCCAGGCCTTCGGATCGTAGTTGGCGGCGGTGAAGCCCTTGCCGCACTCCCGGTATTCGGCCGCAGGGATTTTGCCGGTATACATGATCCATTCTCCGGCTGACACGACCCCTTTGCCCTGCCACTCACCGGCGGGTACGGCATACACGCCCCAGTGGATGAACAGACCGAACCGGGCCTCACGAAACCATTTCATCCGCTGGTCCCTGAGCTTCTTTTGTTCCGGGGTTTCCGCGACCTCCGGGGAGGCGTCCTCAGTAATCGACTCCGTCGGAGTGATCTCCGCCGGAGTGGTTTTTGCCGGAGTGGTTTTCCCTGCGGGGGTCTCCGCAGCGAAGGCCGGCAGCACGACCGAGAGTGATAGGATCAGCGCGAGGGCTTTGATAGTTGGTTTCATGTTCATTAGGATTCCAGGATTGGATAAAGCGGGAAGTGGTTGAGCCGGAATGACCCGGTCAGGGGGTTGGGGCCTTATCAGCGAAGGTCAGGTTAAGCTTGAGAGCTTTCTGGTTGCGCAGGATGCCGATCGTGGCGGCATCGCCAGCTTTGAGCTTGGCGCTCAGGCGGAGGAGCTGTCCGAGGTCGTCAGCGGGTTTGTTGTTGAGAAATAAAATCACGTCGTCTTTTTGAAGTCCGGCCTTTGCCAGCGCACTGCCTGCGGGAACGTCGAGCACCAGCACGCCGGTCACCCCGGGCGTCCCGTAAACGGACATTTCATTTTGGTCGATCAGGTTGCGCACCCGGACCGCGAGCCAGATTTTCGCAGAGGGATCGCGTTTTGCGGCGGCTTTCCCCGTCCCAAACGAGGGCGTGCGGGCGATGGCCTTGAGCGCGAGTTTTTTGACGCCGAACTGATCCATCGGGAAGTTTTTGAAGCCGAGGGCCAGGGCGGGAGAACCCTCCTTGACCCGATAATCGCCCGCCGCCGGGTTGATAAACAAAGCATCGCCCATCACGGAATGCTCATCGCGTCCGCTCAGGTTTTGCAACTCGCTCGCCGGTTGAACCGCGGTGAGCCCGGGCTGGTGGACCAGGTTATAATCCAGTTCCAGGCCCACGGGTTTGGGCGGCATGTATTTAGGCAGGTAGTTGGCAAAAATGATGTTGCGCCGGAACTTATCCCCGCTGGACACCGGCCAGACGTGCAGATGGAACGTGTTGTTCACCATGATATTGTTCTGCACAGTACGGTGATAGCCCTCGCGGTTTTTAATTCCGTTAGAAAGGCACAGGTTATTTTCGATGACGTAGTTCGAGGAGCCGTCGTCAAGATCGATGTCCCAGCCGTGGTCGCAGCGCCAGCGGCTGTTGCGCAGGGTGTTAGGCTTGACCACGTCGAGCAACGGCAACTCCGGGGCGGCCAGCACGCGGGCGTTGATCTCGTCGATTTTTGGGGTCCAAAAGCGGTCGCGGCCCCACGAGTTAAAACTGCCGTGGTCGCTGGTTTCCTTCACGGTATCGAACACGTCGCAGAACTCGATGAGGTGGCCGCCAAAGGCACCGTCGCCGATGTTGATGCCGGCGCGCGGAATGTCGTAGATCGAGCAGTGACGCACGGTGATGGACTGTGCGATGTCAATCTCCACGCCGGCGGTCTGCTTTTCAACCCGACCGATCTGGTAGATCAGACAGTCCTCGACCAGCGAGTCGGCGGGGTAGTTGGAGGTCAGCGGGCCGGGCGTGCGGTCGATCGCTTCGAGCTTCAGGGGCTTGACGTAATAATTAAAGAGCGGATTGCGTACTGCTTTCGCATCGCCGACGAAGCAGATACCGCTGGCACCGGCCTTGCGGATCTCGCAGCCACGCACGGTGATGCGGCGGTTGTAATTATTGACAAACACCGCGTTGCCACCGACTTGGTCGATCAGGGCGTCGGTGAGCGCGCAGTCCTCAGCGCCGTTGAAAAAGATCGCGCCGCCACGGTAGATTGCCCAGTCGGTGCGCAGCAGCGGCTCCTTGGTATCCATGAACGTGCGGGCGGCGTGTTGGAAGGTGAACCCGCGCAAGGAGACGAAGCGCACCGGGTTCTTTTCGTTGCCTGAGAACTCGACGAGGGTGCGCAGGCGACTGGCCACGACCGAGGCGGTGGCGAGGTTGAGTCCAGCGGGCGGATAATAGAAAAGGGTGCGGGTGGTGCGATTCAGAAACCATTCGCCGGGGGCGTCGAGTTCTTCAAACAGGTTTTCGACGAAGCCGGCTTTTTGGCCGGTTCCTTTACCGCGGTTGTTTTGCCATCCGCCTTCCTTGACGATCTCACCAGCGGCATTTTTGCCGGTGATCCGAAAGGCGAAGCCGCCCCAGAGCGACGGGTGCATGGTGTGGAAGTAGCCGCCGGCGGGGTTGGCCCAACGCGCCGCCCGCTCCGGACTGAGCGCATCCCCGGCAAGTCCGTTGTGGTAACGGGCGGCCGGGTCGAAATTGGGGTAGCGGGCAAGAACCTGCCGCTCGCCATTGACAAACAACTCCTCGGTGTCGAGGTCCGCCGGGACCTGGGCCTGGAGGATGCCGTCCTTGTAGGGCGTCCAAGTCAGGGCGAGTTTAACCCCGCCACTGAGGACTGCGCCGCGTTCGGTGGCGGCCTGATAGACAACCGGAGCGGCGGCCGTGCCGGAGTCGGCGGCAGTGAACACCACGGTCTGCGGCAGATAATAAACCCCGTCAGCAAAGGTCACCGTGACCGGTTCGCGAGCGACCAGGCGGCGGGCGGCTTGCTGGGCGGCGGCAAAGCTTTGCAGCGGCGCAACAGACGTGCCGGGGTTGCTGTCCTGTCCTTGCGGCGAGACGTGAATCTCCAGTGCCCCAGCACGCGGCGTATCGAGCAGGCAGAACAGCCCACAAGCGAGATAATGGTATATGGATTTTGCTATTTTCATGCTGTCTCCGCTTTATTGAATATTGAATCATTCATTATTTTAGGTTCCGTCCAATTTTTTCCACTTGGTGATGCCAACCATGCGATTTTAATCATTGTTTCTGCGCCAAGATCGGTGTGAGCGCATCAGCCCATAATTGATAGCCATTGTCCGTCAGGTGGCAGAAATCAAACGAGACGTCCCGCGAAAGCGTGCCATCTGAATTACACAATTTGGGGCCCAGATCGATAACGGTAATACCCGGAACGTTCCCGAGTTCGACAGCAAGGACTTTATTGACCTCATCGATCAGTTTGCGACGCGGATGGTCCGGCTTTGCTTCACGGGGAAAGACCGACATCAGGATAATCCGGGCATCGGGCAGCTTTGCCCTGATACGCATCACGCAGGCCCGGATGCCCTCCGTAATTTCCACAGCGGTATTCTGGCGCGCTTTCTTCGTCCCAGAGGTATTATTAGTGCCGATGTGGAGCACCACGGCACGAGGCTTGATGCCGTCAAGTTCACCATGATCAATGCGCCACAGGACATTCTGCGTACGGTCCCAGCCAAAACCCAGATTGAGAGTTCTGATACTTCCAAAAACCTGATCCATCGTATGGGTTCTGGCATGCCTGAAACTGGCGACGGGTTGCCCTCCCCAGCCATGGGTAATGGAATCACCGATGAAGACCACCTCGGGGTCGACCTGCTTTCCGAGCTTGATGATTTCATTATGCCGACCCAACCAGTCGTAGCCGTTTTCCTCCAGCTTTGAGGCAGGGACGACGGCCGTGTTGGCCGGTTCATCTACAATCGGCTTGTCTCCCATCAAGCGGGCCAACTCGGGCTCAAGGGCCTGTGCCATCGCCTCATGTCCGGCGGCATTAGGATGAATCAGATCAGGCATCAGATCGGAATTGATCGTCCCGTCCGGTCTAATGAAAACATGGTTGATATCCAGCCAGAAAACATGCTCACCGTCTGCAAGCGCTGAAGTCATCGCCCCGGCGTCACGAAGCGCCTGCACCGCCTTGTTAGAGCGACAATAGACGCGATGATAATCGGTTTTATCCTTTGAGCCGCCTGACGGCAAAATGCGCAGGATCAAAATTTTAGAATCGGGAAACTTACCGCGAATCAGGCTGACGATCGCCCGGGTTCCTGCGAACACTTGTTCAGCCGAATGGATTTGGGGATAATGCTGATCGTCTAGATTGTTGGTACCCAGAAGAATACGGAAGACCTTGGGCGATTTCTTAAACTCCAACTCGCCGTTAGACAAAGTCCACAGGATATTTTCGGTGCGGTAACCGCTATAGCCGAGGTTGATTGCTTTCCTCGGTTCGTAATGTTTTTTCCAGACAGCCTTGATCGGCTCCCATTCACCGCCGCTGTCGCCAATACACTGTGTAATCGAGTCACCGATCATCACCAGCTCATAGTCTCCAGACTGAACCGCCTTCACTTTTCCGTTATGCCGCCCGGAGGGTGACGGCTTCGGGAAATCGGCATCGCCTAGTTTGGGCGAAGATACCACCAAACCTGGAAGAGCCTGCCCGGGTATAACGGGATGCTGATCATCGGCCGGTACCGCCCCGCCCGTACCCGCTGTAAACAACGACGCAACGAAAATACCACAGCGGAACACATGGCGAACGGACTTCATATACCCGTTCTCCATAAATACCGAAAAGTCAGCATAGGACTGGCGTATGGTTTTAATGTTATTCATGGTTGTTTTCTGTTGAGTTAGATTTCTGTTTTTCAGCTTTCACCGTTTTCTGCTCGCCATTGACCCGAACCCTGACTTCTTTGGGTTCTGCGGACGTGATGTGATAACGGGTGACTTTCCCGTCCTTCCATTCGATATCCACCGTGAATCCGCCACGGGCACGCAGGCCTTTGACGCTGCCATTGGCCCAGACTTTGGGTAGGGCCGGGAGTAGGTGGATTTCATCGAGATGGCTTTGAATGAGCATCTCGCAGACGCCGGCGGTGTAACCGAAGTTGCCATCGATCTGGAACGGCGGGTGAGCACAGAGCAGGTTTTGATAAACGCCGCCATCGCTCATGCTCGGCTTTGGGGATTTGATCAAATTCAGAAAATTGACAATAAGTTTATAAGCGCGATCCCCATCCTGGAGCCGGGCCCACAGGTTGATCTTGTTGGCGGTGCTCCAACCGGTGGCCACATCGCCGCGGGCATTCATCGAAACCCGAGCCGCTTCTGCCAGTTGCGGAGTTTTGGCGGGTGAAATTTGCCGACCGGGGAAAAGGGCTATCATGTGTGAAAGGTGGCGGTGTTTATTCGACGGGTCGTCTTGGTTGATCATCCACTCCCGCAACTGCCCCCACTTTCCGATTTTAGGCGGCAGAAGGTGCGCTTGTTTCTCGATCAACACCTTCCTCAATTCGGCATCCACACCCAACACCGTAGAGGCTTCAATAGTGTTGTTAAAAAGCTCCCACACTTGCTGTTGATCAAAGGAAATTCCCATTTCAACCGGTCCCTGTTCAGGACTGATGCCTTCGGGGGTAACCAGGGTGCCATCGGGCTGGGCAATGAGACTGGCCACCCAGTAGTCGCACACTTCTTTCATGGCCGGGTAGGCCCGGTTACGCAGGTATTCCTTGTCGCCGGTGAACCGGTAGTGGTCGTAGCTGTTTTGCAGGAGCCAAGCGCTGGCACCGGGTACCCATTTCCAACTGCAGCCACCAAACAGACCGAACTCGCCGCGTACGATCCAGCCCGGTTTTTGAAAGGTCTTGAGCGTGTCGGCGATTCGTACCGCGCGGATCGACTCAATCCAGTCCGAATACGGCTCGAAACATTCCGAAAGATTGGCCACGTCGGTGGGCCAGTAGTTCATCTCAACATTGATGTCGGTATGGTAATCGCAGCGCCAATGGGGCCGGTTGGTTTTATTCCACTTGCCCTGTAGATTGGCGGGCAGGCCGCCCTGACGGGACGAGGCGATCGTCAGGTATCGGCCAAATTGAAACAGCAGCGACTCCAACTGGGGATCGCGCTCCTTGGTTTTTTTGAAGTTAGCCAGACGAACATTGGTCGGCAGAGCCGCGACCGGGCTGGTGCCGAGGTCGAGACTTACCCGCTTAAACAGATTCTGATAGTCGCGGAGATGTTCGGCCAGCAGATCATCCCAACTGCGCTTGGCCGCGGCCTCCAGCCGGGCCGTGACTTTCGCATGGGGCGCCTCCCCTTTCCATTGCTGGGCGCGATCCTGGAGAAAATCGGTTCCCGCCGCGAGAAGCAGGGTAATGGAGGTGGCGTTGGTGAAGACGATTTTATCCTTGTTGACCTGGAGTGTGCCACCCTCGTGGAGGACGCGGACTTGAGCCTCAAAATTGAGCGGCGGCTTGATGTCGGGGCTGCCGGGTTTATTTTTTTTAGCGTCTCCATTAACAGGCAGCGTGCCAACCGAGGTGAGGGTGTCGTTGACCGCACGGATCGCCGCCTTGTGCATGTCGGTCAACACGACCGTGCCGGTGAGCGCCCCGGGTTTATCTGCGGTAAAGCGATAGACGATCACCTTGGCCGGATAGCTGGCAAAGGCTTCGCGCCGATAGTGAACCCCGTTCTTTTCGTAAGTCACGGTTTGAACGGCGCGCTCGAGGTCGAGTTCACGGTGATAATCGGCTGGCGTGGCGACTTTGGATCCGGGTGGAGTGGCGGGATCCGCGAACTCAACAAAGATATCACCAAAGGCCTGATAAAAACCGGTATCGTTCTCGTCGCCGATCCAGAGGCTTTCCTCGTTGAACTGCATTTGCTCTTTCTGGACGCCGCCAAAAATCATGGCCCCCATCTGTCCGTTGCCGATGGGCAAGGCTTCCATTTCCCACTCCATGGCGGGTTCAGTGTATTGAAGAAGCAGGGGAGCCGCGCCCAAACCGGGCTGGGCTAAAACAAGCGAACTGAGCAGTAGGCAGGCGATATGATAGGATGTGAAATTAAATGGTTTCATGTTATCTCCGTTTTGTTGAATATTGAGTCATGCTATATCATTGAGCCGTTTTATTTGCCTTTGGCGGTTCCAGATCCTTGGACCACTTTGGTTTAGTTCCTGGGTCCGCACCGGCTGCCGCCTCCTGAAAAAGCGTTCCCAACTCCGACTCGCTTAATATAGCGCAGTCGCCAGCCAGAGGCTTCGCCAAATACGCGAGCAGACTCTGCCGCAGTTGCCGGCGAACTGGATCGGCCTCCAAACCGCCCGTTAGATCGATCGTGCAAACCAACAGTCGTCCGTTGCCAACGCGGGCCTCGAATATCAATCCCAGCTTCTTTAGTTTAGCAAAAGAAGGGATGACCTGAACCACCGGCTTGAGCTTGGGATTGACCCCGTCGAGCACGACGGCACCGGCCGTGTGGTTCAAGGGATACCACCATTGCCAGTCGGAATGCTCGGCGGTGGGAAAATCGGCTAGGGCCGGATGTTGCGGATGAATCAACAGGCCGAGCGTGCCGGCCTGTTTGGAAAAATAGACCGGGCTCCAGAAGGCGGGCAGGAATACCACGTCATGCTGCGCCTTGATCCCCGGGCGGGGCGGACAATAAAGAACCCGCCGGCCTTGCTTGAGACGGGCAAGCATTTCATTAAACGAAGTGGTAATCACCTCATCCTTGTTTTCCGCCGTCTTGGAGGCCACTGGATAGATCCAGATCCGCCAGGAATTCATGCAGTCTTCTCCCTGGAGGCGGATTTGCAGGACAGCTTCCGTGGCTTTGGCAACGTCCGGAATGGTGACCTGGATTTCGCCCAACGGAGTACCAGCGCCGACGGGGATCTCCACCGCCGCCAGTTTGCCATTCAGCAAGGGCTGGCCACTTGCCGAGACCAACGTCCAAACCGGGGTGATATTGCTAAGGTTAGCTGCAGAGTAATTCACCCCTTCCACCTTGATAGCCAGAGTGTCGCCCGCAGTGAACACGCGTTTGGGCAGCAGCGCCAAAGGCACCACCGGGGCACACGCCTCCCGGAACTGTTCGGGGGTCGCAAAACCCTTGTTCTGCCAGAACGAATCGAGCACGCCAACGTGAGCGGTCCCCTGCCCCGGGTAATCGTGCAAATCCAGCAACTGGTAGCCGCTGAGCGGACGGCTCCGCATCGCCAGTTCGAGTTCTTGCTTGTCGAGTTCGAACGCGAGTTTACCCGAGCATCGGGTGAAGTCGGGCGCCTGTTCCAGCAGGCCCTTGTCCTTCAAATCTTGCTGAATCGCCTCGATATTAACCGGGCGGAGCACCCCGGTGTATTTCGGGATTTCTGCCATGTTAGGAAACACACACCATTGCCCCACTTCGTGGGTGATCACGGGCCAACGCTCGTTCTTAAGTCCCGCGCTGAATTGGGTTACCGTATTTGGCTCGCTGTTGAAATAACTCTGCCCGCGCAAGCCCACTTTGAGGAGCCGCTCCACCTTGAATTCATCCGCAAGCGTCGGCCCACCGGGGCTCCCTGCATTGGCGGGGATTTTGGCATACAACCGATTCGAGGACAGGGAGTAAAGACGGCGTGGATCCAGCTTTTTGAGCTCCTCGACCAACGGCCCGAGGTAGGAAAACTCACCTTCAAGCTCGTTGCCCAGAGCCATCATGAGAATCGAGGGATGATTGCCATAAAGGGTCAGCATGCGAAGAGCTTCGGCATGAATCCAGTTGGCCCGCTTGTCATCGCCCGCCGCCCCGATCTTGCCCACCCACAGCGGCAGTTCGATCTGGAGATACACCCCCTCCTCGTCGGCCGCCGTAAAACAGGCGTCGGGCGGGCAATAGGAATGAAAGCGAACATGGTTCAAGCCCCAGAGTTTGACCGTCTTAAACACCGCTCGCCAACCGGCAACGTCCATCGGAGGATAACCCGTTAAAGGGAAAGAACATCCCTCATGCGTGCCGCGGAGAAAAAGCGGCCGGCCATTGATCCGGAGAATCTGTCCGTCGCGTTGGATGGTGCGCAGGCCAAAGGTCAGCTTCCGGGTCTGTTCCCCCAGGCTGGTTTTTAAGTTAAACTGAACCATGGAGAGATTCGGCTGAAATTCATCCCACTTTGGCAAGGGGCCCCATTTATCGAGCGGAATTTCCATCGAGCTTGCGCCTGGAGGCGCGTTCACCGGCAGCTCCACCGCCGCCGGCTTCGAGCCCGACGCGAGAGAAACGTTAATCGTACCGGTAACCGCCTTGTCGGTCCCATTCTCCAAATTCACCCGAACAGAGGGTTTTACCGGGTCGGGGTTTAACCAGAGGGTCGTGATGCGAACCAGGGGTTCCGCATGCAGTTCAATCCGCCCCACGATCCCGTTCCACTTGGTCTGGGTGTCATCGATATAGGCATGGGATTTGCCAACCTCGATTTGCTTGCGGTTATCCACCCGCACGACCAGTTCATGACGTCCGGGCTTGCATCCGCTCAACGTGAACCAATGGGGCGTGCTCAACGAGTTCTCCATCCCCATCTCCTTGCCATCCAACCAGACCCGGCTCTCCCAGAGCACCCGCTCCAACTCCAGGGTGACGAGTTTTCCGGCCCAGTCCGCCGGAATATCGATCGAGCGGCGGAACCAGACGGCACCCTCATAGGTGACTTTCCGCTGAAGCCCGCGCAGCACGGAATTCGGTTTTTTTGCAGGTGTGCCCAGTCCCGCTTCGTCGGTGGTTCCGGGCAGGGTCATGGAACCGGCAAACGGATGCGCTGCCGCAAACCAGGTTTGCGCCAAGCCTTCGTCCTTGGGATCAAGCTGCACGCTCCAGGAACCGGCTAGGGACAGGCTTGCTCCGGCTTTGAGCGAGTCGCCCGCCGCGAATGAGGAGGTGGCGATAAAAAACGCCAATAATGAGAGGGACAGGTACTTCATCGGGATTCTTTAGATAGTTTTGAAACCGGATAGGGGCATGGCGATTTACTTGGCCGGAGTGAACTCGAGCGCCAAGACCTCGAATGGCTTGAGCATGATATCCACCGGCTTGCCTGCCGTGACCGAGACGAACGGCGACGGAGCGTCGGCATAAGCGCCCTTCACCGAGTAGGTCTTGGCAGCGGAAGACGGCAGCTCAAAGGCCGCCGCGATGTCGAGCGCGTAGGTCGCCTCCTTGTCGGAGGGATTACGCAGGGTGATCACGCCCTTGCGTGGCACCCAGGCCGCCCAGCCATAAACGGCACCCTTGGAGGGATTTCCGCCGATCCAGTGTGTGTCCACGAGCACATCCGCGTGCGAGGCGGACCACTTGGCGGCCTCGGCGATCTGGTCCCACGATTCGGGCGGCGTTATTGCGGGTTTCACATACAGTTCCTGCATGAGCGTGCCGGAGCCGAAGAAACTGCGCACCTCGTGTTTCATGTCCGTGCCGGCCTTGAGCGCGCGTTTGGCGAAAGCAGAGCCGTCGGAGAGCACGACGCCATGAGTCATGATGGAGTTCAGCGGATACAGCGGGCCCTTGCTGACCACGCCGCGCCAGGTCTGGGCGTCACGGAAGGTGATCCACGATTCGCGGTCGTCGCCCGGGCCTTCCCAGCCCATGTCTTGGCCCGCGCGCCAGGTGCAATCGATGTGATTGAGCCAGAACGGCGACGGCCAGGTGCCCACGGTGATGTTCACCACCAGGAGGGGATCCGACTTGCGCAGCTCACGGCAGATGTTGAGCAGCGCGAGGAAGTGCGGGTTCACGCCGTTGCCGGCATTGTCGAACTTGAAGTAGGCGACCTTTTCTTCGGTGACGAGCTTGGTGGTCTTGTCGAGAAACCACTTGTAGTAAGGAGGATACGATAGATCGAGTTCTTTCTTGCCCTCCTGCATGAGTCCTTCCTTGGCGGCGAGCGCGAGGCGCTTCTGGCCGGGGCGCATGTAACCTCCAAGCGGCGAAATCCAGATGCCGAAGCGGCTGCCCACGGCGTCGAGCGTCTTGCCTATGGGCTGGAATTCATGGGGGAATTTTTTGCGGTTCACAGCCCAGAATCCGGATTCTAAGTCGTCCCAACCATCGTCGATGACGAAAGCCTGCACGGGCACTCCACGCTTCTTCATCAGCTCGCGGTCGTAGGCTTCGATGCTGTCGATGGTGCCCTTTTCGGTTACATTGTGTTCAAAGTCGAACCAGCCGTTGTAGTGAAGGAACTGGCGGTACGGGGCAGCGCGCTCTCGCTCCAGATAACGCAGGAAGGCGCGACGCAACTGCCCCTGCGGGTAGGCGCCGACGACCGACGAAATCTCGTAGGCCGCACCTGCGGCGAGCGGCAGCTTGCAGGCGATACCGGTGCGCACGACGCCTTTGAGGGAGTTCTTGCCCATGGGCAGCTCTACACCGAAGAAGAGCGTATCCGTGGCGACCGGGTTGCCCGCAACGGCGGCGCCGATCTCCCTGGCACCGGTGATGGCGAAATCGACTGCCTGGACGGCGGTGAGCTCGCCATTGACGCCCGTCACTCGCACCGTCTGGCGTGCGTAGTGCGAACCGTCGCGCAGCTCGGCCGACCACTCCACCATCACGCCGGACGCGGCATGCACCAGCAGGGTAGAGACACACCAGCCACCGGAGCGCTCGGCAAGTTTCACGGCGTTCGGATTCGCAGGCAAAGGTGTGAGCTGCGGCACGCCCTTCACGGAAAACTCGGACGCCTTGAGATTCACCGGGAGAAACCCCTCGCATTGGGGTAGCCCCGGCACATCGCTCACGCCGAGTCGGAACACCTCGTTGGACGAGAGGTCGTGACGCTTGCCGGACGCGACCTCGACCAGTGCCACGGGCTTGAGCGTGCCACCGGCAAAGGTCCACGAGGCCGCCAGCGTGCCATTCGAGAGCGTGACGACGTCGCCGGCCTTCACGCATTTCGCCACCCCGGGGGCGGCTGCATCATACACGATGTCGGCGACGGCCTGCACCGGGACGGCGGCTTCGATAATCGGCGCGAGGGCAAGCACGGCGAGTGCAAGCGGAGCGAACACGCGGACGGACAGAAAACTGAACTTTAACGGCCTCGGGGGTAAATGATTGAACAACAAGCGGGACAGGTATTTCATAAAGATTCTCCTTCGTGATTTGGATTACTCGGCCAGAATGCCTAGCTCGGAAATAACGACCTCGCCTTTGTCGGCGACGGTATGGGTGGCGACGAAGCGGAAGCAACGGGCCTGGGTCGGCTGACTGAGGGTAACCGTCTGCAGGATGGGACTGGCCTTAATGTTGCCAAACTCCCCCTTGGCAGCGGGCTCGCCCCAACTCTTGCCATCCTGGCTGAGATAAAACTCATAATGAGTCACGTTCCCGTCCGCGCCCTTTACATCCGGCAGATAAGTGAACCCGGTGACCTTTTCCGCTTTGCCAATATCAACGACGATTTCCTGAGGGGCCTGAGGAGCTTTATACAAGGGCGCGCGCCAACGACGCGTGGTGCTCTCCTCGATGGCCCGGCGAGCCTCGGAGAGGTTGCCGGTGGAGCTCACCACTTTCCACTGGGTTTTAGCCAAGCCAAAGGGCGCACTGACGATTGCACCCGGTTGCCCGCTTGAAGGAATGCAGCGAACTTTCACCATCCCGCCTCGCAGTATGGGAAATGGCTGGGAATAAGTCGGCGACTTTTCGGTCGGATCAGATCCATCCGTGGTGTAATGAAAAGAGGAACCGGACGTCTCCGGGAGAATTTTCACGGTGCCGTCAATGCCACGGGTGATCTGGGGCTCCACCAGCAGATGGGGCATGAGATAGAGACTGAACTTCTTTATCGCCGGACACGCATGGGCTTTGGTCACCCGCAACCGCAGCTGGGTGGTGGTGGTGTCGGGTGTCCGGATATATCGCTGACTGCCAACGATGTTGGCGGTGGCCAATTCCACCCACTTGCCGTTCCAATAATCGAGCGCCACGCTTTCGATCCGCTGGCCGAGGGGTAAATATTCGCCGAGTTCGATCACGTTAAAGGTGGTGGGTTTTCCCAGGTCTAGAACCAGCTCGGGCGTAAGTTGGTTATCATCGGTTGTCCAGTAGGCATCGGGGGTATTGGCCAGCACCTGTGACGGAGCATAGCGGGGCGAGTTGCCACGGGTGTTAGTAGCGCTCACCTTTGCTCCCAATGCCAGATCCTTGTCGAAGGTCTGGGTCATGATCTGGTGCCATGCCTGAAGCACTTCGATGTCTTTCTCATTGATGATGCCGCGGCGGTCTGGCGGAATATTGATGAGCAGGTTACCGGTGCGCCCCACGGACTTGAAATACATGTCCATCAGTTGGTTGGGCGTCTTCATCCCACCGCTAAACCAGCCCGAGCGGATTGAAACATCAGCTTCGTAGGGTGCCCAGCGATTGCCTTGGCGGAGACCTCCCCCATTTTTCCAAGCCGGATCCGGAACGGTGCCCCCTTCACTGCGTCCCCACGTGACATCCCCATACGGTTCGGCACCCCAGACAACCGTCTCGGGTTGCAGTTCATTGATGAGTTTTACGGTTTTGTCCCATTGATAATAAGTTTTTCCGTCAATGGTCCGCTTGTCGTTGGCTCCGCCATAATAGCCGCTTCCGCCATTGGCACCATCAAACCACAGCTCAAAGACCGGGCCGTAGTGAGTCAGCAATTCGCGCAGTTGATTATGATAATAGGCAACGTATTCCGGTTTGCCATAATCAGCGCGATTACGGTCCCATGGCGAAAGATAGAGTCCGTAGAGGATTCCTTGGCGTTTGCAGGCCTCCGCCATTTCTTTGACGACATCCCCCTTCCCCTGTTTCCACGAACTGTTCTTAACGCTGTGTTCGGTATAGGCGGAGGGCCACATACAGAAACCGTCATGATGTTTGGCCGTAAAGATTAATCCAGCGAAGCCGGCTTCCTTGACGGTGCGTGCGATCTGATCGGCGTCAAATGCCGTCGGGTTAAACCGATCTGGGGATTCATCCCCAAATCCCCACTCCTTACCGGTGAAGGTATTCATGCCGAAATGAATGAAAGCGTAAACCTTCAAACCCTGCCACCGCAGTTGCCGAGCATTGGGCGTGGGCCCGAACGGGGCGGGCGCGCCTGCCGGTTCGACCGCCTTATCTGATGGAATCTCCGCACCGCTGACCGGCATGCCCGCCGCAAGCAAAAGGATCACCGTGATAGCATTGATTATTGGTTTCATGGACATAGGATTTTTTACTAATGCACTTTACTTTTTCGCCGGCACCGCGGCATTGACGGGTACCACCTCGACCCAGCGTAGGTCTTTGAACTCGGGGTTCTGGCCGCGCCACTCGGCTCCGAGTTCGAGTTTTTTCTCCGCCCCGTCCACCTTGGCTTTGAGCGTCTCTTTGGCTGACAATCCCAGGGTTTTTATCCCCTGCCAATCCTTCATGACACCCGCTTTGTCATCGCGGAAGTCATGCAACGACAACACCACCTGCTGCCACTGGTTGTTTCCTAACAGGCTCACCTCGGAGACCTTACCATCCAGACTCACCACCAGTTTGTTAGCCTGTGCGCTGCGGACCGAGAACGCGAGTTGAGCGCCCTCCGGAGCCTGCCATTGGGGATCATAAACTTTATGCGTGGAACGGGCCCATTTGGAAGCATCGTATGTGAACCACTCTTTTTCCCAGCCGACATCAAAGGCTTCGATCAACCGCGACGGTTGCGCCGTCGCCCGGACTCCGGCGGCTTTGAGATCGTCGGGAGAGACAATCGCCATGCGCGACGAAAGATTGAACGCCTGGGTCGTATACTTTCCGTAATAATAGCCCGCACCCGTCACCGGCTGATCCAAAACATACAGCACATTCGCATAGACCCAGAGCGGCTTATCGATAGACAACACGGGCAACTCCGCAGTCCAAGTGGCACCATTGCGGGTAGCTTTGGCGCGATGCCAGAAACGGTTCATTGTATGAAACATCCCGGCCTTCGTTCCCACTAAGCGGCCTTGTTGGGTATAATAGATATCCACCGCCTGAATGTCCCGCGAAGCATCCGGGGTAACGGTGAAGAAAGGGACGGCATTGGCCGTCTTTAACTCGAGGCGCGTGGTCGGCGTCGCGGGAAATTGGAAAGTGCCTTTCAGGTATTGGTCAAACCACAACTGGGTGGCAACCTCGAATTCCGCTAGATCCTGATGGTTGCCGTGGGCCGAGCAGGTGGCCCGCCAATCCTTGCTGCGGATCTCCGTTAGAGCCGTTTGCAGATCATCAACCTGGGCGTGGAAATCATTGGCCGGATTCAGAAAGATGATCGGGCAGGTAATCTGCGAGAGCGAAACGCCGTCATCGATTGGCGCGGGAGCCGTGCCGGGGGCCGGTCGCGAGCTGACCCCGCCGCACGACGGCGCGGCGGCTTTCACCCGGGCATCGGCGGCGGCGGTCATAACGGTGAGCTTGCCGCCCATCGAGTGACCGTAAACGCCGAGTTTTTCCGCGTTCACTTCGGGTTGCTGTTCAAGAAAGGTCAACGCCCGGCGCGCACCCAGTTCCCACATGAACCAGGTGGAGTTGCGCGGCGAGTCGGCGACTTCATCGAGTTTCCATTCGGGAAAAACCGCCGGTGGGCGATTCTTACGTTCCACGGCATGATAGCCATTGAAACCCTTCCAGTCGGTCGTCACTTTGTAGGCGGGGTCCTCGGTTTTGCCTTCGATGAAGAGGTTGACGATATTACTGTCCACTGCGTAGCCGGGAGCGCTGATCCGGCCAGCCCAGGCGATGGAAATGGTGGCGTAGCCGCGTTTGGCATTGGTGAGCGGGGCTTTATAATCCGCGAACTGCCCACCGCCATGGATCTGGACCAAACCTGGAAGTTTGCTGCCTCCTTTGGGAAATCCATAGACGGCGGCCATCATGGTTTTTTTACCTTTGAACACCCCGATCTGATAGCGGACGACGCGCAGCACCACCCCGTCTTCCTCCCACTCTTTCAAGACTTCGGTTTCCAAGGGTTCCTTGCGGGGGTCGTAACTTCCCCAAAGAGCCTCAAAAGTTTGCGGGGCCTTGCACTCTATCAGCGGAGGCAGGGATTCCTCGGCACCATGGAGATGATTCGCGGCAACAAGGGCGAGTAAGATGAATTTTTTTAACACGGGGTATTTGATTTTTTGCTAGAGTAAGGGCTCGGCTGCCCCAGTCCGCAGGCAGGTGAGCGCGAGAATGACTAACAGAAAAATAAGCTTCAGTAGTTTCATGTTGTCGTAGTTAGATGGGATCAGAAGAACTACTTTTGGTTCCGCTCCAACTTTTCCTGTTCGAGGGATTTATTGATCGCGGCGTTGAATTGTCGCTGGTGTTCCTCGGCACTGAGCGTGGAGCCGACGGGCTGCACGGCGACATATTGGCCACCTTGCCAGTGCAGGTTGCGGATCTCGCGCGAGCCCTGCCAGGCTTTGCCCGCGACGTTGACGCGGCCTTTGGGTCCGCCTTGGTAAGTGGGACTGATGCGCAGGTCGGTCACGGTCTGCCAATCGGCGAGCGACGTGGTGATTTTGGTGTCATTGGTGACGAGATCTTCGAGACTCACGGTGACGGTCTGCCAATCGGGCGAACCTTTCAATTCCTTGGCTGCCACATAGTCGCCGGTGGGCACCTTGTTGCCATAAATTCCCCAAGCATTGGTGCTGATCACGACGGCAAGGGTGTTGTCGCTGGTCGAGCGGATTTCAAAGACCAGCTTACCACCGTTAGGGCCACGCCATTTCGGATCTTTGAGTTTGGCGGTGATCGCAGCCCAGAGCGGCGGGTGACCCCAGTTGGATAGATACCAGTCGTGCCAACCACGGTCCCCTGCATCAATCATGCGCTCGGGCAGGTCGGTGGCACGCACGCCGGCGGACTGCCAATTGGCGGGTGAGGCGGTAAGCACGCGCGAACTGATAGCAAACACCTCGGAATTACCGGAGCCAGGCGGATGGGCGATTTTCCGATAGGTTTCCGGCGTGTCGTAGGTCACGTCGGCGTAGGCAAAGAGCGGTTGCTCTAACGACATGATCGGGGCGGGAGCAGTCCATTGCTTGCCCTTTTTCACGGCCCTGGCATCGCGCCAGAAGCGGGTGGTGGGATGCGGGTCCACCGAGTAATAGAGATCCACGGACTTGACCGGCCGCGACTCGTCGGGAGTCACGGTGAGCAGCGGCACGCCGTCTGCGGTCTTGGTGAGCAAGGTGAGTTGCGGAGTTTGCGGGAAGGTGAAGGCATGCTTGAGATGTTGCTCGAAAAACAGGTGCTTGGTGAGACCATGGGCTTCATCGTGAATATGATTGCGATGGGGTGTGATGCTGAGCCGTAGCTGTGAGTCGGGCACGTTGCGCCAGTTCCACGCCATGTGGTCGATGGTCGCATGAAAATCGTTGGTGGGCGAAAGCCAAAGAACCGGACAGGTGATGCGCGGGATGTAGCCATTGTCGGAAATGCAGGCGCGCTGGAGCGGATTGACGCTGGTTTTGATGCATCCGGGCAGGTCGGTCTGGCTGACATCGATCTCGCCACAACCGCCGCAGGACGGCACAGCCGCTTTGACGCGCCGGTCGATGCCGGCCAGATTGGTGGTGAGTTTACCGCCCATTGAGTGACCGTATACGCCTAACCGGGCCGGATCGACCTCGGGTTGTTGCTCCAAAAATGTCAGCCCCCGGCGGGCGGCGATCAGGACGATGAACCAGTTAGAATTACGGGGTGACTCGACGGCATCGAGCGTAAAGTCGTCCGGCGTGAAACCACCGGGAAAATGGTTGACCTTGTTGCGTTGCGGCGGGTGGGTGGCGTCGAGCTTGCCCCAGTCGGTCTGCGGGCCGTCCCATGTTCCGCTGGCGGTGATCGATTTCGGAACAGGAATCTTGTTACCACCCCAGTTGAGCGAGAGGCTGGCATAGCCATTTTTGGCATCGGCCATGGGACCGTCGAGGCTGGCTGACTGGCCGCCGCCGTGCAAGTGGAGCAGGCCTGGCAACTTGGTGCCGCCCTTGGGAAAGCAGTAGATGGCGGCGACCTTCGAGGCGGTGCCTTTGAACGTGCCCACTTGGTAGCGAACCAGCCGCGCGACCACGCCATCCTGCTCCCATTCCTTGAGGACTTCGATTTCGAGTGGTTCTTTCCTGGGATCATAGTCACCCCATAATTCGTCGAGGGTCTGCGGGACCTTGCTATCCATGAGCGTTGGCAGGGTTTCCGCAGCAAGGCGGGTGGTTCCAATTATGGCGAGAATGGCAGCCACTGCGGCACCGGGAGCGTTCAGTTTCATGTGTTGATTTAGAGGATTTTTCGTAGCGAGTTGGTCACTCGGCCGGGATATTGCTGACGTTTTCGGGCAGGCAACGCACGGCAACGCCAGACGAGCGCGAGGGGGCCGGCACCACAATGACCATGCTCCGCCGTTTCTCATTCCAGGTCCAGATACTGCTGTAAACCGCCCTTGGCACCTGGTCGATGTTGCCGTAAACCACCACCTGGCAGGAGGTCTCACCGGCGCTGGGTTTGCTCACCAAGATGCCCTCGCCAGTGGGGGGAATCAGCAGCTTCTCCTTCTCTAATACCACCCCGACACGCTGCTTGGTTAAATTCAAAAACCGATAGCCGCCCGGCGGCACGTCCTTGACCGAATCTGCGAACCCCAGCACCCGATAGACATCGGGGTTCTGTGGGTCAGCGATGAAGATCAGGATCGGCCGTTTGCCCAAAGCGGACACGTTCGCCGTCGCCACCGGCTGCTGGATTTTTTCCCCGTCGGGCCCGACGATCCATCGGAAAAAAACCAGTTTGGCAAGGGTGCCCGTATATGGGTAGTAAGGCGAGCGGCACTGCGGGTTAACCGTCACCAGGGTGTCTTTTCCGCCAGAGGTGTAGTAAATGTCGTCAGCCAAGACATCCACGCCCAGAGTCCGAAAGGACACATGCCCTGAGGGCTCGGCCGCGTGAAGCGTGCCGAGCAAGCCACAGAAGAACACACACAGACATTTGGTTCGGATAGAGTTCATAATGATGAATTAGAGGTCACGGGGCGAAAGCCAGCGAAAGGAAACGATTTCAAAACGGCGGCCGAATTTTTGATTAATCGAACCGCTCGTAAGACTGGCGAGCGGCGTCGCCGCACCCAGCGCGCTGGTCGCACTATCGGTTAGATCCAGATAGTCGGGCACGCGCTGGACCACCGCTTCGGCGTAAGCCTTGGCCTCCACCTTGTGGGTCACCGGGTTGGTCGACTCCCCGTAGGTGCGGATGACAAAGGTATCGGAGCGCGCCGCCATTACCGGGGAAAACGCCTGCACCAGGTCTTGTTGCATCAAATAACCCGGGATGCCAGCGGCGGTATTCCACGGCTTAAGATTGGAGTCTTGCATGTTCGCGGCAATCGGGGAGGCCGAGTGGGGCAACTTGACATTGGGAACACTCACCGGCTCACCGGATGCCTTGGCGGTGGCATTGATGTCGGGCGAGGTGGTGTCGATGGCCGCTTGCAGCGCCCCGCTCAGGGTCAAAGCACTGGCGTTGGTTCCGAGTCGACGATTTAAGAAATCGGCCATGGAGAGGAATGGTCCGCGAAGTTTCACCTGGGCCACAATCTTGGTGGCCAATTCGGTAACTTCAGTGTCGGTCAAGGCACGCACTCCACACCAGGCGGAGTTAAGTTTGGCATTGCCGGTGGCCGTCCAGAAGCGTGGGATCGGGTTGAGCAGCTTGGCGGCCGGAAAGGTGACCGCCGCCTGAGTGCTGGCATCCCACAGGCTCAGGTCGTTGCCGGCCAAGCTGGAGAGCAGGGTACGCCACGCGTCGATCGAGGTGGAGTTGATGTTAAAGGCCCCGTTGAGCAGCAGGTTGGTGGCCGCTTTATCCATGTCGCGCAAGTCGGCCATTACCGGAGCAATCCCGTTGGCAGAATACGGAACCATCCGTGAATTAAGAAATGGGATGCTGGTGTCCTTCAATGAACCACCTGCCGGATTGGCGGCGTTGAAGGCCACCCAATTGGCGGGATAAACCGAAGCGCGCACCGGTGCCAGCGGATCGGGAGCATTAGGAGCGCTTGATTTGGCCGGGGGCAGACTGGCCGGGGGCACCGTGGAGAAAAAATACGTATCAAACAGCGCCTGATTGGCCAGAAAGCTGTGGTCGCAAAAGAGGAAACTAGAGTCGACTAGATAGCTGTTGTCCGTGCCGGAATCGTAAACCGTCGTCTCCAGCTTCACGCCGGGGTTGGCGTAGGAGCCCCCTGTAAACATCGTCCCAAACCCCATATACGCATAACCAAGCGAGACGTTGTTCTGCGCATAGTATGGCCGAAGATGCATGAACTGGCCGAGCGAAACCAGCGGCTGGATCGGCACATCGGATAACACCACCGAGGAGGCACCCGAACCTGCTCCCACGGCATCCACCCCGGTGCTCCGATTACCCCAACTCGTGGTTCTATATGACCCGGTAGGCGAAAGCCCCAAGTTCATATCAAAAAGATCCGTGAAATCGTAGCGCTTCCACTGGGTGCTGCTATCGCGCACATACGACTCGCTCCAGTATTGCGAGTAGAACTTGTCGTTCTGCACATTGAACGCCTCGGTATTGCCCATGAAGATCGGAAGATGCGCCTTACAATTGGTATAACCGGAGGTCTCTCCCTTCAAGCCCTTGGTGCGGATCGAAACGCTCCACAGCAGCGTCGGATGACCGTTGGCGATATCCAAATTGGACAACGTGGTGAGGCAGGGCGTCTCGGGAGGGAACGGCCTGCCTCCCGACAGCTTTACCGGGCCGGAGTCAAAGCCGGTATCATACGAGCCAGGCTGCCCCCCGTTCATGATGATCTGGTTATCGTTGTTGACATCCGCGTCGTCGAGTTGCGCCGCCTTGTCCATGCAGGGCCAAAAGATCTTGCGCGGAAGATACGCTCGCCCATTATAATTGCCCTGCATGACATATTGGGCCAGCGAGACGGTCACCGGACCATCTGGTTGAGGAGGAATTTCGGCATAAGTCCCCCCGGACGCTGGTCCACCGATGTTAGTTAACATATCGGTAACGTTGCACAGGGCCGGGTCATAGCCTTTGCAGGCCAGCCCGCTGTCCGCCGTTGAATATGGGAACCCGCTGGCGGTCGCGATGCTGTTGGTCAAATAATCGCCAACTACGGTGGGCACGTCTTGTTTGGTAGCCCCTGACAGGCCATAGACGCGAATCTCCCCCGGGGCGAAATCACCGGATTCATTGATCTTGGTTTGAAGCAAAATCCACGCACCCTTCGAGGCCTGGTTCATGGCGGCGAAATAAGTCGTGCTGCCGATTTTCACATTCACGAAATCACTCATTGAATATGTCTTGTTAAGAAACAATGCTAACAGATTCTGCGAAAATTTGAAATAGCTGCTTTTAAGGGCAACGGTGTAGGGGTTATAGAGCACCACCTGAGGGTAATAATGCAAACGCGGCACATAGCCCGCCCCGGTATTCCTGGTGGACAGCGCCACGTCCCAGCGCATCCCCAGGCAAACCGGGGCGAGCGCGGTAAAAATGGGTGCGTTGGATGAGCTCCAGCACAAGGCATGCATCGAGACGGCGGCGGGGCGCGAGTTGGGGTCGCCGATGCCGACCGGGCGAACCGCCTGGATGGGGGTAGTCATTGTGCCCATATTGCTGACGGTGGGCAGGGTGGCCTTGTAGAGGTTATAGTAGTAAAACAGGTTCATCCAACGCAGCCCGGTAAACGCCGGATTCGGCGGAGCGATCGCGGGAATCCCATCCACACTGGTGGTGTAAACATTCGCGGTGCTTTTGGGATTGAGCTTGGCGTAATTTTTTGCGGCGGTGGCCCCGGTGTCCTCAAAGGCGGCGGTGAGGTCCTTGCGCAGGCCGCCGTTGCGCACATCCGCCAGCACTCCGTAACTGTAGGTGGTGACGTCGGCGAGGTAACGGTTGCTCACATAGCCGGCGGGTGCGACTTCCGGCAGCAGCGGCAGCGTTTGGGGGGTGAGAACTTGCTCCACTTTGGCGGATTGCCTAAAGTCTGTGGCCAGGGTGTCGGGGAGAATCTTGTGTGCCGCCATTGCCTGCGGCGCTGCGAAGTGGAGTTGATTTTTGGCCAGGTCTGTAACGGGATCGACCGGATGGGTGTCGCTCTTAAGGGTCGGATCCTTGATGTTCACCTTCGCTTTGACGCCCTCGTCAGAGATCCAGTAGGCATAGGCTTCGCGACCGGCGTTGGCGGTTTGCATAGGCACGAGTGGTGCCATCACGGTTGTTGAATCATTACCGAGCTTCTTCGCCAGGACCACTGCGGTGGGATTGGCACCCGTCGTGGTGCCGATGAAGGTCAGCGGGTCGGGAGTGGTGCCCGAGACCAGCCAGGCGGCCTTAGTGCTTTTCTGTGAGTCAGTGGCATCACTGGCACCGAGGCTGGTGATCCGCTGCGGCTGTGACCCTGGATCCAGCGGGTCCGCCCCGGTTTTGAGGACATCGAGCGGGTTGGTGCCGGTTTTCCAGATGCCGGTCCAATGGGTGTTGGTGGTGTTGGTGACGAGAATATCTCCCCGTGCGGTGACGCGCTGATCGGGACCAGCGTTCTTTTGCAGTTCGCCCAAAGCCAGCATCATAGCGAGTTTGGCGTTGCTGCGCGCGGTGGCCATGGCCTGGCCTTGGGTGGACGCGCGCAGCGAGATGCTCGATAGCGTCAGCATCCCGACAGCGATGACCGTCAGCAAGATCATCAGCGAGAGCGTGACGACCAGTGCGAAGCCTTTGGGATGCGAAAACTGAGATTCTTTCAGCGACATGGGTTCAAGATCAGTATCGTGTCAAATTGCCGAAAAAGCTACAAATCGTCTTTAAGAGCGGGGTGTCGGATTGCGAGGTGATGACTTATTAGGAAAAGCTGCGGATTGGCGGGACGGCGGGAAAAAGTGGGTTGCGCCAATACCGATATATCCTGACGCATTTCTCCGAGCCTGCCTATCCTCATTTCATAGGATGGGATTATTTATGCCAAAGAGCACTCTAAAGGATTTTCTGTTTAATCAGCCAGTCCTTGCACTTTTGCGGCCATATATTGATTTCACTTTTTGAGCGCAGGGCGAAACCGTGACCACCGGTTGCAAGGTATAAAAACTCGTTGGGAACCTGGGCCGCATCCAGCGCAGCGTGGTATAGTTTTGAACCGGAAATAAATGATTTATCGTCTTCGGTGTGGGCGATGAATGTCGGCGGGGTTTTGGCATTCACCCGCATTTCCTTGGAGAGTCCCGCGCCGCCCTGCGACAGATAGGCGGGATACATCAAGATCGTGAAGTCGGGCCGCAGCAGTTGATTATCTGCTGCATCAATGGGTGCATAAGTCGACTGATCGTAATTGGTGCTTAACCGGGCACTGAGGTGGCCACCGGCCGAAAAACCGATCACCCCCACCCGATTCGGATCAATCTTCCAGTCGCCGGCATTCTGCCTAACCAACCGGATGGCCCGTTGAATGTCCTGAAATGCACCCTGCATATTATTCGGCACCCGGTATTTTAAGACGATTCCGGTGATGCCGATCGAATTCAGCCAGGCGGCAATCTCGGTGCCTTCTTTATCGAAACACAAAAGGCCGTAAGCACCGCCGGGGCTGATGATCACCGCCGGGGTGGGTTTGGTGGTGCCGGGTGCTTTGAACACGGTGAGCGACGGCTCGGTGATATCGGTCAGGCGGGTCACGTTGTCACCCCGCGAGGCCATGGCATGTTCCACCGCCCCCTCCTTGGGCCCCTTGCCAGGCATTTTGCCGGTGGGCCACAAGGGCATGGTTAGAGACGCGGCGGTCTGCGTCGGCGCGGGCGGTTGTGCGCGGACCGCCAGGATGGTGGAAATACTTAACACTGCGCCGAGAAGGGCGGTTAATGATTTGGTTCGCATACTAATTTTAAGGAAGGTGAGTTGTTAATTCAAAGCGGTGCGGACGCGGTTTGCGCAGCTGATTGATCTTCGCTTCGGACGCGGCAATCTGTTGGTCAAGCCGGGCCAGTTCGGCGGCGCGGCGGGTTTCCACATCGGGCGCTGGCACCCACTCGTTTTTTTGCGCGAATTGGACATTGCGCCAGCGCTTGAAGTAGAGGTCGTTTTTGCCGCCGATTTCTTTTAATAATTCCAGCCCTTGTTGGGTGATCGGCCCGGCGGAGGAAGCCAAATTACAGCCTTTCGCCCATTCTGCCGCAGTCATGGTGACCACCAGGACACCGTCGATGCTCAATGGATAATCACCCGGTGGCAGACCGGTGATCTGCAGACCATATTGATTCAGGTCCTCCATCAACGGCGCGAGCTTCAGGGCCGGCTCGGCATTCGGGTGGATGGGCATGGGCAGGGCCTCGTCCAGGCGGTCAAACGCGAGACCTCCATCAGTGATCTTGAGTTGCTCAATTTTACAGGACTCGGCTGCGACTGCGGTTTTGGACTGGTAGTCAAGCTGTGCCCGCGACACCAAGGGCGTGGCCCCCAGACCCTTGAGAATCGTCCAGGCCATGAGGGTATGGCCGATGGCACCGGGGTGAACGCTATCCCGGCCCCCGCCGATGAATTTATCGGGGTTGCCGACCCGTTCGCGCCGCAGAATTTTCAGATACGGATCGAATTGATCGACATAGGGCACCCCGGTTTTGGCGGCGACCTCCTTGAGTCCGTCGGAGAATTGGCGCAGCGCCAGGTTTTTTTCATCGAGCTCGGGGTCCGGCCGTTTGTTTTCCACCGGCTGAGGGGTCAACAAGACGGAGCGGGCGCCGTTTTCCTGAAGCACGGTGACCATTCGGGTGAGGCAGCGGACATAGGCGTTATAGGCGTCAGCGGTCGGGCTAACACCCACATCGTTCATTCCGAAATCAATGGTCACCACCGTCGGTTTGAGCGCCAAAACATCACGGCCAAGGCTGCGCCGGATCATCTTGTCAATCATGGGGGCCTGGGCCTGTTCCTCCACGCCCACCACATGGCTCCCGTCGGGATGACAGCGGGAACGGAAAAAGGCGGTATCGCCGGCCCATCCTGCATTGCGGAACGTGAGCTGCCATTGGGGATGGCGCGTCAAGGCATAAGCCTCGATGAAGTTGCTATACATTCGCTGCTCGGTGATGCTATCGCCGAGAAACACCACCCGGTCACCGTCGTGCAGGAAGAAGTCCGCGGCCTCAGCCTTGGAGACAAGAGACAACAAAGTAAAGAGTCCGAAGACACATGGTATTCGAAACCGGAATCGGCATACGTTTCCGAATCGATGACTCTTCACGATGTCTGTATTAATGCGCATAGATATTATTTTCCTTTGGCTTCTTCCTGTTTCTTTTCCTCCTCCAGCGATTTTCTAACGGCATCCTTGAACTCTTCGCTCTGTCCTGAGAGTTCCGGCAAATCGTCTGTTTGGGATTTCGCCGTCTGATTCACACGCGGCGGATGGTCCGGTTTGACAGGACCCGGGGTTTCTGTCCCTTTGGCCCAGTAGATTTTGCGAATGCCATCCACCTTGGCCGAAACGGTGACGTCGGCGATATATTGCCAGTTACCCACCGGCGAGGCTGCAACACCCTTGGAATCTGCCTGCAGGTCTTTCACCCCGACCGAGACGGTCTGCCAATCCGGACTGCCTTTAAGTTCCGTGCTGACTTTATAGCTGCCGGGTTTGGCCTTGGGCTCGTTGCCACCCATGAAGCAATTCCACCGGTTGTAACTGAAGATCAGGTCGACCTTGGTCGCCTTGCTGGATTTTACTTCCAAGCAAAAGCGGTCACCATCCGTGGCCCGCCATTTCGGGTCCTTGATTTTATAGGAAGTCATTTTGCCGCCGGTCTGATCCCAGTTCCCATACCAGTCATGCCAGCCCCGCGCGAAATCTTCGATCACCCGCGTCGCTTGGTCGGTGGCCTTGGCCCCCGCCTTGACCAGATCCCCGGGAAGAATGATCAACTCCTTGGAGGTGATCTGAAAGCGATCCGCCCCCAACTTTGAGCGCATCGGATCGTCCAATGCATACGTGATATTGGCGAACGTATAAAACGGCTTGGTTAGATCGAGGATCGGGCAATTGGCCTGATAGGTGACGCCCATAGCCTTGGCCTCACCGTCCCGCCAAAACCGGGTTATGATATGCGGTTCGGTCGAATAATAGATATCCACCGCCTGGATTTTGATGGATGCGTCCGGCTTGACGATCACTCGGGGAACGCCATTGTCCGACTTGAAATCAACCGTGATTGCCGGGTTCTTGGGCATTTTGAAAGCATGCTGCAGCCATTGCGCAAACCACAGCCATGTGCAGACTTCGTTCTCCGGGTTGTGCAGGTGACACCGGTGAACGGCATTGGACTGATAGACCTCCTTGCTGCCGATCTTTTCCCAGTTCTCCGTAACCACATCCAGCGGACTGTTGTAATCATTGGTCGGATTCAAATTCAGGATCGGACAAGTCAGGGTGGGCAGGTAGGCTTGGGTTTCAACCGTCTGGTCCTCCAACGTCACGCCCTTTTTCATTTTGCCGATGGAATTGGGAATATTCCAGATTTTACCCTGATAGGCAATTGTACCGCTGCTGCCGCAAGACGGGACGGCCGCCTTGATGCGCGGATCAATTCCGGCGAGATCGGTGGTGATTTTCCCGCCCATGGAATGCCCGTAAGCGCCGATGTTCTGCGGATCCACTTCCGGCTGCTGCTGGAGAAAGGTGATCGCCCGACGCGCCACCACCGTCGCCATGAACCAGCCGCTATTGCGGGGCGAGCCGGCCGGATCCAAGGTCTTGGCCTTGTCGAAATTGTATGCCGAGAAGCCGAGGTTGATCGCATGATAGTCGGTATTCTTATCGCCGGGTTTGGCGCCTTCCATCTCGCGCCCGCCCCAGTTGACGGATACACAGGCATAACCCTGCTTGGCCGCTACCCTCACACTGGAGGTGGAGGCACGCTGTCCGCCGCCATGCAACTGGACGATGCCCGGCAACTTCTTGTCGCTCTTGGGAAAACCGTAAAACGCGGCCACCCGGGACTTCTGGCCTTTGAAAGTCCCTATAGTGAAGACCACATAGCGAAAAGTGGCGTCAGCCTCCTGCCATTCCCGGACAATTTCGGTTTCGAGGGGATCGCGCAACGGGTCGAAGCCCTGCCACATTTCGGTGAGGTTGGTGGGTGCCGGGCGACCATCCAACGGAGGCAGGGAATCCTGTGCCATGATCTGGCCGGCGCCTATCAGCGCAAGTGCGGCTAAGGTGATTGATAGGCTGTTATTTTTCATCTAACGAGAGACTGATGTTTGAACCGGGTTTTCCGATGGACTCACCAACGGGTGAAAAGCGGATGGCCTGGAGACTCGATGATTTAGGGTCGCCGGCGAGCAGCGAGACGCTCACCGTGTGTTTGCCGGGTTTGGAAAAGTGGAGGATTCCGGTGGGATAGGCCTTGTAAATCGGGCTGGCGGCCTGCTGGTTCTGGATCTTCGCGCCTTCCGAGGTGGTGACGGCCCAGACCAGGCGCTCCACACCCCTGTAGGTAAGTTCGACAAAATAATCCCCGGCGGCGGCGACATCGACATTCCATTCGGCGACGCCACCGGATTTCCAGTCGCTGATTTGATGGGCGAATTTCCATTCTCCGAATTTCTCCATCCAGTTGATGACTTTCGATTCGGCATTACGGGCGGTCGCGAACTCGCCATAGAGCATGGTCGGGATGTTAGGATGGATGCCGGGTGTTTGATCCACCTTGGCGGAGGCGGCGAGCTTGATTTCTATCAGGCCGGCCAACGAGGCAACGGTCCCGGCATCGGCGGCGGCGGCGTCGATCACCGTCCAGGTTCCGGATTTGGAAGCAGCCAGCGGGAGAAGGATGCCATCCTGCTGGTGCAGGGTGACGCTGTCAATTTCGCCAACCAAACCGGAGAGATAGATTTTGCGATCGGCAGGCCAATCAAAGACCACGGCATTCAAGGTATTGCCGGTTCGGGTGATATCACCCCATGGCTGGGCGACTCCCCATGGCGAGGCGCTGGCACCATAGACCGCGCCGGGATGTTGTTTCACCCATTGCCCGGCCTCCACCAGATAGCGTGCGGCGGGAGCGGGGATGCGGCCTTTGCCATCCGGGCCGACGTTGAGGAGATAGGTGCCGCCTCGGCCAACCGTGGCAACGAGGCGGTGGAGGATTTCCCTGGGTGTTTTCCAGTTCTGGTCATACCAGGCATAGGACCATGAGTCGTTGGTGGTGTCCGGGGATTCCCACAGTCCCTGATGATTGCGGCGCGGCACTTCCATGTCGCCAAGGCTTTCATAGTCGCCAAGGCCCTGGCCGATGCGCGAGTTGAGCATGGCGTTGGGTTGTTTTTTACGGACGAGTTGCTCCAAGGCAACGAGGTCCTCCTTCGACATATTCCCGGGTGTGTCAAACCAGATGAAGGCAAGCGGGCCATAGTTCGAGCAGATCTCATCCACCTGCGGATAACATTTCTCACGGAAGTATTTTTTAAACGTGGCGGGCGATCCATCCGGGTTGGTCTTGGGTCCGCCCTCGGCACCGGGTGAGGTCCAGTCCTGGAAGTGCGAATAATAGAAGCCGAATCCCAGGCCGGCCTCACGGCAGGCGACGGAGAGTTCCTTCATCGGATCGCGATGAAACGGTGTGGCATCGACAATGTTGAATGCATGCGCGGACTTGAACATGGCGAATCCCTCGTGGTGTTTCGAGGTGATCACGATGTATTTCATGCCGGCTTCCTTGGCGATGCGGACGATTTCCTTGGCGTCGAACTCACTTGGATTGAAATCCTTGGCCAGCCCCATGTATTCCTCATCGGAGATTTTCATCTGCCGCTTGATCCACTCGCCGATACCATAGAACGTTTGATCCTTCCACTGCCCGCCAAGGCTGGAAAAGAGTCCCCAGTGGATGAACATGCCATAGTTTCCATCGCGCAGCAGCGCGGCGCGTTCGCTGGATTCGACGCCATCTTTGGTGGCTGCATCCCCCCACATTTGGTTCATCGACTCTTCGGCGTAAAGCGCCAGGGATGAGGCGGCGCTCCAGGTGAGTATCGAGGCCAGAGTGGATCTCAAGTGGGTGGTTTTCATGGTCGTTGTTATTTACTGATCCCCAACAGAACCGCCGAACGGGGCGGAATTTCACAGGTGGTGGTGGTGCCTTCGGCTTTTCTGGATTCACCGGTCCAGAAATCGGTGATCGTTGAGCCCGCCCCGGTTGTGAAGGAACGCGTGAGAGGAGTGTCGTCCCAATTGAACAGGGCGACTTCTTCCAGTTGAGGGTTCAGAGTCACCCTGCCTATCAGAAATCCCGGACTGGCGAAGTGCATGGCCTTGCCGGTGGGCGTGAGCAACTTCGCGAGCACCTTGAAGCGGTTCGCGCGGATCTGTGGCATTTCATCGCCGCTGAGCACCATGCCGCCGGTGGCCCGGATGGAGGCAACATGCAACTTGAACTCGTTTTCCGATAACGTGGGATCCTTGGGTGGCAGCTTGTGCCTGATGTTCTTCTGGGTATTTTCGGTTAGTAGGATGCAATCGGGATCATTCCACCAGAGTTTGCCATTCTGCCATGCGCGCGAGAGGTTTTCCAAGGCGCAGCCCTTGATCGATTTCCAATCGTTGTTGATGTCGCCCGAGGTCCTCATGCCATCGACCAGGCCGAGCGACGGCCAGATCGGCGCGTTGCAACCGAGAATGAACGAGCCGCCAGCTCCTTTTTGAATGGCGGCCATGCCCTGGCGATAGGCTTCGATGCGGGTGGCATTCGGGTTGTGATGAACGCCGCCGTGGATGGCACCCCAGTAGTTGGCATCCAGTTTGAAATAGGTGACGCCCCATTCCTCGCGCATGGTTCTGAAAACATGCTCAAGGTGTTTTTGGACTGCCGGGTGGGTACCATCGAGCACATACCACGGGGCGCATCTCCAGCCGCCGAAGCCGATGGTGCTTGAGTCTAGCGGATTGCCGGCGCTATCTTTGACGAACCAGTCCGGGTGGTGTTGGAAAATGGCGGAGGTCTTTTCGGCAATGAACGGGGCCACCCAGATCGCGGGCTCGAAGCCGGCGGTCTTGATCTGCTTGAGGACGTTTTGGATATTGCCACCGAAGGCCATGCCGGTTTCTAACCAGTCTCCCATCTTCGATTGATAGCCGTCGTCAATCTGGATGTAGCGGAGTTGCGGGAGGTTTGCCTTGGAGAATGCCAGGTTGCGTTCGATGTCGGGCACCGTGACTTCCTCATAGAACGTGTACCAAGAGCACCAGCCTGTGGGAGGCTTGGCGGGCAGTGAGCGCGGGTGATTCTGTTGGAGCTTCATCGCCACCGCCTCAAGCGCCTCGTCCCGGTTCGCCCCGGTAAACACCCCGAAGTTTTCCAATTTCCATGTGACTCCCGGCGGCAGGGTGAGTCCTTCGGTGTCGAGGTAGGCTTTCACGCGGCTTTGGTTGAAGCCGATCCGGCCGATGAACTTGTTGCAGGAGGTGAAGGCGAGGGCGAGCGATGCTTCGTGCGCGGGTGAAATGGTGAGTAAGCCCGAGGCGGTCCGGTAGCCCTCAGGTTCGGGGATGCGATAGTGTTTGCGGTCCGGGTAGGCACCGAGATCCTCGGGCTGGGCCAGGGTGCCGGTGATCTGCGCCAGCATTTGGAACGATTCACCATACACCGGGGTCTCGGCGGTCAGACCGTGATCCAGTTCAAACAAGACGATCTCGCGAATGGACTGCGACTTCCCGGAGGTGTTGCGCACGCTGCCAGACCAAGTGCCATCACTCCAGCCTCTCTCGACGATGACGTCAGAGGCGATTTTTCCATCTGCGAGAACGACGGCGGGTTTCGCCTGGAGGATGCGGGCTTGCAGGGATGCGATCGGACTGGCTGTTAGCGCGATGGTGGATGGGGTTTGCGCAAGCGCCAGCCCTTGCAGCATGATCCAGCCGCCCAATGGCAGCGCCAGCCAGCTCGATGTGAGTTTTGGTTTCTTTATATTCATTTGAAGGAAGGTCGCCGTGCGGGGATAGGGAGCCGCAATTTCTTCGAAGACTTTTCATTGCGCATCCAGAGGTGACAAGCGGAGCGATGCAGGTGCCACCGACCCTCCAGTCGGCGGCACCTTGGGATCCCGGAGAAAAACCCTTTATCTCCGGAAAATTAGGTGTTTCGGTGGCCTTTGGCGCGGTGTTTCGGTAAGAGAAAAAGGATCCGTTCCTGCGCGCCGGGTCTTTCGCTTTGCTCTTACTGGAACACCGAAACACAGGGCGGCGCAGCCGCTACCGAAACACCGACTCCTCATCTCCGGCGGCGCAGTAGGGTGAGGAAGCCGAGACCGCCGATCAAGGCCGCGACGTTCGGCTCGGGGATGGCGGTGATGGTGACGTAGGTATTGCTGGCACTCACTCCTCCATTGACTCCGGCACTTGCGTCGTTGTAGTCGATCTTCCAGCTGCCTCCGGCATCGGTGAAGGTTGCGCCGTCTGCTAGAACATTCAGGAGAGTGTCCTTAAAGGTTCCGCTGAGCACGCCATCGTAGGCGAACAAGGTGAACTTGTTGTTTGCGGTGTAGGTTCCAAGTTGAACCAAATCCAGAATCGAGCCTGCGGTGATGGTTATATCGCCGGCGATGTCGCCTAGATCGGCCGCACCGGGGACCACGCCGCCGGTGAGATCGTAGAGGTAGGTGGATCCCGCACCCAGCGTGAGACTGCTGCTGAAGTTGGTGATACCGGGGGAATTACCGATGGAGAGTTGGGCGGAAACCGTCAGCGCGCCCGTCACGTTGCCGGAACCCTTGAGGGTGCCAACCGTGTAGCCGGAGCCCTTCGCGGTGACATCGAAGGTGCCGACGGTGCCAAGGGACACTTCACTGGTGTTGTCAATGGTGCCGGCGGCGCCCAATGCCAGCGTGCCGACGGTGATGAGAGTTGCGCCGGTGTAGGTGTTGGTGCCGGTGAGGGTGAGCGTGCTGGCACTGCTCTTGGTCAAACTGCCGCCGCCGGTGATCGTGCCGGCGCTGGTGCCGGCGCTGACCGTGAGCGCGGTCGAGGCACCGAGGTTCACCGTGCCGCCGTTCAAGGTGGTGATGGTGCTGGTCGCGCCGTTCAAGTTGGCGGTGCCGCCGGAAAGCGTGCCGATGGTGGCCACCCCGCCCACCGTGGTGGTTCCGCTGCTCACGGTGGTGATGCCCGCCGCGCCGCTGATGGTGTTGGTTCCGCCGCTCACCGTGGTGGCGCTCAGCGAGGCGGCACCGACCGTGCCGCCGGAGATGGCTGCGTTGAGAGCACCGATGGAAGTGACGGTTCCGCTAGAAATGCCGCCTGTGACCGTGCCGGCGCTGCCGAAGCGGGTGTTACCCGTGCCGCTCAGGCTGGCTAGGGTGACCGTGCCGGTGGCGGCGCTGAAGTTCAGAGCATTGGTCGCCGTGTTGTCATTGCTCACCGCTCCGAGGCTCTGGTTTGCATTCTGAAAGTCGGCCGTGCCGCCCGAACCCACCGTGAGGGCATTGCCGCTGGCAAGGCTGCCGCTGCTGCCGATGATTAGAGCACCGCCGCTGACCGTGGTCAGGCCGCTATAGGTGTTCGCGCCTGTTAAAGTCTGGGTATTGGTTCCGGTCTTGGTCAAGCTGGCGGAACCGTTGGTGTTGCTGAGAATACCCGAGTAGGTCGGGTTGAGGGTGTTGGGGTTGGTGCCGCTGCCATTGGAGATATTGCTATTTCCGAGGGTCAGGGCCACGGC
>CAIVKO010000104.1 GCA_903906515.1 Akkermansiaceae bacterium | reverse complement strand
GTGAAATTTGCCTCATGTGTGAATGAAGTGTTCGGCCATGTCCGCTGCGCTCCCATTGTGGTTCAATATCGGTTTTCGGGTTAAATCTTCCATGCTAAAGAAATGAAAAACCGGCCAATGAAGCAGCTCGGAGATCCCTCCAATTGACCCCCTCGGATTGCACCTTGTTGACAAGCTTGTCGGTCCTCGGAGTTTCGGTGGTGATACGCTTGGGGGATGTCTTCTTCGGGGATTTCATGGATTCTGACGTATGTATTTCGGTCTCATGGGGTCTTGAAAAATCATGTGGATTAGATTCGCTGTTAGGATGATTGGCGAATTATTTTTTTCTTGAATCTGTTACCCATACGGTATCAAATATCCCCCATGAAACCTTTTCGAGCCCTGTCTGCGGTTGAACAATTGGCGGACCATCTGCGTCAGGAAATCCAGAGTGGCGCGTTGGATGGACAAATGCCGGGCGTGGCGCAATTGGTCCGGCGCCTGGGGGTGGGCACCAAGACGGCGGTGGCGGCCTTGGACAGCCTGAAGCACAAGGGGGTGATCACCGCGCATGGCGAACGCAAGCGCAGCAAGATCGTGGCGGAGGATACCGGGAACAAGGCCGGATTGCAGATCCGCATCCTGCTGTATGAAGAAAGCGACGCGCACAATGAGCACATCGTGCAATTAGGCTATCGACTTGAGCAACGCGGTCATCATGTCGCCCACGCGGCGAAAACTTTGTCGGGCTTGAATTTCGATGTGAAACGGGTGGCCCGCATGGTGGAAAAGGACGACGGCGACGCCTGGGTGATCCAGGCAGGGTCGCGACCGGTATTGGAATGGTTTTCCGCGCGAACTGTGCCTGCGTTCGCCATGTTCGGGAGACAGACTCAACTGCCGATTGCGAGTCTCGCCACCGTGAAATCAACGGCTGCGGCGGAAGCCTTGCGTCGCTTGGTGGATCTGGGCCACCGCCGCATCGTGATGCTAACACGTGAGGAGCGCCGCAAACCCACTCCGGGCATGCTCGAACGGCGGTTTCTCGAAGCTCTTGAGCGCCTCGGGATCGGAACAGGCACCTACAACCTGCCGGACTGGGAGGACAACGCACGCGGTCTCCAACGGTGCCTGGATTCGCTCTTCCGTCACACGCCGCCCACCGCCCTGTTTTTCAGCGAACCGGCTTTGTTTTTCGCCGCGCAGCAGTATCTGTTAGCCAAAGGGATGGTGGTGCCGCGCGATGTCTCGCTGGTCGTGCTCGACGCAAATCCCGCCTTTGCATGGTTCGAGCCTCAGGTTTCGCACGTCAGGACCGAGACCCGGCGGTGGGTGCCCCGGATCCTGCAATGGGTGGACCATGTGGCAAAAGGCAAGGAGGATCGCCGTGAGACGCTCGTCTACGGGGAATTCGTCGAGGGCGGCACGATCGGCCCGGCACCGGGGACGTGAGGGGGTTTTTGATACCCAATGGGTAACAGCAACTTCGAGTAAAACATTCGATGAAGTGGGCGCGGTGCGACAGAACCATGTCGCGCCCCCCGTTAACGACGGCATCTCTCATCGCCCGATCATGCGAAACACCCTGCCCATCCTATCCTCACTGCTCCTGCTCGGCGTTTCCGCGCATGGCCAAAATGCGTCGTTCTACAAGGAGCTCCCGCTATTTTCCACCGCGCCCGATCCGAAAAAATCGATGGAAACCATCGCCCGCTGCGGCCCGGTCGGCATGTCCGTCGAGTTGCATCAACCGGATTTCACGATGCAGGTCGGTGCCATCGAACCGGGATCCCCGGCTGAAACCGCAGGAATAAAGAAAGGCCAGATCATCGGATCGATCAACGGACAGACGCTCAAGAACATCGATCCCCGCATCCAGATCGGTCGAATCATCGAGGCCGCCGAAGCCAGCGATGGCATCCTGAAATTCGCCATCAAGGACCTGCCCGCCCCGGTTGAGGTGAAACTCCCGGTCCTTGGTGCCTACAGCAAGACCTGGCCGCTCAACTGCCCGAAGTCGGACAAGATCATCCGCAATTTCGCCGAATACCTGAAGCAACCGAAATCCGGCAAGGGCTTCGCCGACATCGGCATGCTCTTCCTGCTTTCCACAGGCGATGACAACGACCTGCCCGCCGTCCGCGACTGGGTGCATGGCCTGAAGAACAAGATCCCTAACGGAATCGCGTGGCACATCGGTTATGGAGGTTTGGCGCTGTGCGAATACTACCTGCGCACCGGTGACGCGGAAGCCCTGCCTGTGATCCAGAACTGGGTGGATGTTGCGACCAAGACCGAATATCTGGACGCTTGGGCGGGACGCGGCGGCGTGCCATCACTGGGCTACGGATACGGTCACCTCAACGCCGGCGGCACCCATGTGCTCACCTTCCTGCTGCTCGCCAAACAATGCGGTGCCAATGTCAACGACAGCCTGCTCCAACGCACATTGGTGCATTTCTACCGCTTCGCCGGACGCGGCAACAACCCCTATGGCGATCACCGCCCGGAAACCGCCTTCGTCGATAACGGTAAGACCGGCAATCTCGCCTTTGCCATGGCCGCCGCCGCATCGCTCACGCCTGAGGGTGAAAAATCCATCTATGCCAAAGCCCGCGACATTTGTGCGATTACGGGTTTCTACACCACCACCTTCATGCTGCACGGCCACACCGGCGGTGGCGTCGGTGAAATCTGGCGTAGCACCGCCATGAGCCTGCTGGCGGATGAAAAACCGCTGCAATACCGCGATTTCATGGATCAACGGAAATGGCATTATGATCTATCAAGGCGGTTCACCGGCTCATTCGGCATCCTCGGCGGCGAGCGATACGACGCCGAAGAGTGGGGCACCGGATACGCTCTAACATACACCGTACCCCGCAAGACACTGCGCATCACCGGCGCACCGCCGTCCAAATTCTCCAAGCTCTATCAACTTCCCAAAAGCCCATGGGGAACCGCGGCGGACGAACTCTTCGTTTCCTCCGATCCGGTTCCAGGTTCCGACATCGACATGTCCAAGGAAACGCTCGTCAAGGATTCCTCCCTGCCACTCATCCGGCGGCTCAATGAAAAGGAACCCACCGACGACGAAATCCGCCACTACCTGCATCACCCGGATTATCTGATCCGCAACATGGTCTCACTCAACGCGGCCGGTCTCAGTTGTGACTACATGAATCCCAAGCCAGGCAAACGGGTGCGACCGGAATTGCTGGAGGAACTCTGCAAGCACAACGACCCACGCGTCCGCAACGCCGGCATCCGCGCCGCCGTCAAGGCCTTCGATCCCACAACCGACTGGTCGAAACGCCTTTTCGATTTCGCCATCGAACGCCTCAAGGACGACAACGAGGCTTGGTGGGTCAAGGATGCCTGCCTCGCCCTCGTCGGCCGCGGCACACCGGACATGATCGTCCCGCACGTCGATCTCCTCCTTTCCTATCTCAAGCACCCCGAGCAATGGCTGCAACATGGTGCGTTGATGGCGCTCGTCAACGTCGCCATTGACGAACGTTGTTATGAGAAGGTCCTTCCGCAGATGGGCGACCTGTTTGCGAGAACTCCCCGGCAAAGCATCACCTCGACCCCCTTGTTTGCCCTGCGCACGAAATTGCCGGATGCCTCCGGAAAAATCCGTGATGCCGCCCTCAAGGCGATGGGCGGATCCTATCAGAACTACAGCGGAACCAACACATGGGTCGGCGGACAAAACATGACGGGGCACCGCAATCAAACCCTCGGTCTTCTCGCAGGCTCGCTCGTCGGCATCCCCGGCGGATACGACCTGTTATTTGAGATTTCCAAAAAACAATTTCCCGGCGAACCGTTGCCGCATGACGAGATCTTCCTCGCTGCCGATCCGGAGAAATTCGGCCCAGAATTGAAGAATGCCATCAAACCACTGATCCGCGAGAAACTCATCTATCAGTATATCGGCGAGAAGCGCGGTGCCATTTTAAACGACATCAAATCACCCACGCAGCGCGGTACGGTCACCAATTCCATCGACGGCCTGATCGATCTCTATCAGAAGGTCGGCATCCACGATTACGATTGGAAGGCTTTCGGCCCGGACTTCATCAACGCCAAGTGGCACTACCTCACCTTCGATCCCCCCGAAAAGCAGAAGTATGACATTTCCCCGTGGCGCTACCGCCCGGTGACCTATCCCGCCGGCATGGAGAATTGGTTCTCGACGGACTTCGATCCCGCCAAGGCCGGTTGGAAAACGGGGCAGTTCCCGATCGGACAGTTCAATGGGGAACTCGTCACAACCCGTGGCCGCAACCCGTGGCCCGCACCCCCGCGCACCCTTTGGGAAAACGAGGTTCTGTTAGTTCGTGGTGCCTTCGATCTTCCCGCCCTCAAGCCCGATCACCTCTACCGCTTGCGCGTCCAGACCGGTCAGGGTGTGGGTGCGGGCGATGGCTTCAAGGTTTTCATCAACGGCAAAGCGCTTACTGAAGTCAAAGAAGGTCTCAACCGCCGCGATGGGGACGCCATCCGCGGCGTGTGGATCACCCCGGAAATTGCCAAGGACTTCGGCAAGGGCCCGGTCACCATCGCAGCCACCACGTTCCTGCGGTACGGCGACCGCGCCATCGTCCAGATGCCACCTGTGTCGCAAGGTATTTTCTCCATGTGGCTGGAGGAAAGGAAACTCCCGCCGCTCGACAAAGACGTGATCACCAAGGCCGCCTCATTCCTGCCGATGCTCTGCGCCGAATGGCAGATTCAAAATGATCCGGCGAACGGTAAGGCCCCATCCAAGGAAGACGCCTTCCGCTATGACGGAAAGTTCACGGACAACCCGAAAGTCATCGGCACATGGACCGCGGTCACCCAAGTCAACGCCATCACGGACTTCGATCCCAAAGCCAAGCCCGCCCCGGACCGCTGCCCATTGAAGAAGATCGTTTTCCAGGACAAGGGTCACACCGACTCGCCGGACTGGATCTGGTCCGGTGACATGCTGATGGACCTCAACCGCTCCCAAGCACTCAGGATCACCCCGCAATACATCGATGGCACCGATTACCTGTTCATCGAATCCGGCGGTTTCAGCGATAAGAATCCATCAGGCTGGCAGTGCCCGCTCATGGTGATGAAACGCGGTTAGACCGACTCTGGAACGACTCCCTCCAACCACCATCCCCCACCCCACGAAACCAACCATGAGACATCGCACCTCCAAACAAAAAATCCTCGCCCGATCCTCCATCGCGCTAGCCATCCTCGCACTTTCGCCGTGCTCCACTCTCACCGCGGCGGAGAAGCCGGTGAAAGTTTACATCCTAGCCGGCCAGTCTAACATGGTCGGCATCGGCCAGGTGGATGGCGGAGGCCTTCGCCTCGGGCAGGAAATGTCCGATCTGGTTATTTCAATGTATGCCGGGGAACCGGATGCCGCTGCGGACTATGATTCGATGAAGTCCGAGAAAACCATCCCCCTGGAGGCCTTCGGTGGCCTCAACCCCACGCCTTATCCCAAGGAAGGAGTCGCGGTGTTGCGTGGGCAGGTCCAACTGCCGGTGACCGGAATGTATGAATTCCGCCCGGGCTATGGTGCGTCCGAGGAATGCATCATGATCGTGAACGGCACCGAGGTGCACCGCAAACTCCCCGGAGGCCAACCCGTGCGCACCGCGATCAAGCTGGAGGCAGGGAAAAAGGTTCCGTTCAAAATCATCCATCTCAACCACGAGGGCTCTCCCATCGGCTGGTATGCACGCATGGACATCCCCGGCACGCTGAAGTCGGTAGTCAAGTATGACGGCAAGTTCAAATACCTCACCGATGACAAGGGCGAATTCGTGCCGCGCAACGACGTCTGGTACACAGGCGTGGTCACCGCCACCGCCAACAAGTGGCTCGACATCGGATGCGGGGCCTCATCTAGCAGCATTGGACCCGAGCTGGGCTTCGGCCACATGGTGGGCAACAAATACGATGAACCCGTGCTCATCCTCAAGGCCAGCCAGGGCAATCGCTCCCTGGCCTGGGATTTCCTGCCGCCTGGATCGGAAAGTTTCGAACAAGCGGACGAGGATGGCGTCACCTGGGTGTATGCCGGATACAAACAATCTCCCGATCGCTGGAAGAAGGGCGAACAACCGAAACCGATCGAGTGGTATGCAGGAAAACAATACGACGATTGCTTCAATGCGGCGAAGGAAGTGCTGGCGAAATTTGATGAAAAATACCCGCAGTGGAAGGGCCGCGGATACGAAATCGCCGGCTTCGGCTGGTGGCAGGGACACAAGGACGGCGGTGAGCAAGGCAAGGGCAAGGCAAACTTGAATGCCCTTCGCTACGAGCAGAATCTCGCCCACCTGATCCAAACGCTGCGCAAGGAATTCAACGCCCCCAAAGCTCCCTTCGTGGTGGCCACTTGCGGATTCAACGGCGGTGAAGGTTGGGAACCGGGCAGCAGCGCGGATACCATTTTCAAAGCCCAGATGAATGTGGGTGATCCCGCCAAACATCCGGAATTCGCCGGAAACGTGAAATCGGTCGATACCCGCTCGTTTTATCGGGCACCCGAGATCTCCCCACGCAACCAGAGTTTCCACTACAACGGCAATGCCGAGACCTACATGCTGGTCGGCGAATCGATGGGCAAAGCAATCGTGGAACTCGGCAAGTAGGTGGATTTCATCCTATAACCCTAAATCCATTTCCCGGCATTCATTCAGATGATGAAAATCAGTCCACGCCCATTGCTCGGTCATATTCTTCTCCCCGTCATGCTGTCTGTTTCTAACGGATACGGCGCTGAGATGAAAAACCCGGATTTCACCAAGGGAGAGAAACTTGTGCAGGCAGGCAAGGAACCTCTCCGGACGCGGATGCTTGGACCTACCGGGATTTGGGCGGATTTTTTCTCCCAAGGAATGGATCATGGAGCCACGCGACTCACGCGGCAGTTTCTTGTTTCCAAGGTGGATACCGGCAGTCCTGCGGATGGCAAGATCAAGCCGGGCGATGTCATTGTCGGCGTGGACCGCAAGCCCTTCGATTCCGATGCCCGCAAGTTGTTGAGTGCGGCGATTGAGAAAGCCGAAGGCGTCGATGGCGGTTTATCTCTCCAGGTTTGGAGCACCGGCAAGGTGGCCGATCTAACAATCAAGCTCAAGTCGTTCGGGGTGATTCACAGCGCGACCTGTCCCTACGCCTGTCCGAAGTGCGAGGCATTGATCGATGTGCTTGCCGAGCAGGCAAAGAAAGCCGCATTGCCGCCAAAGAAGGCCGAAAAAGGGCAAGGCGGATTGATGGTGCCGGGAATGTATGCCTTGGGGATGCTGGCGAGCGGACGTGAAGACCTGATGCCTGACGTGAAGGCATTCGCGCATGATTTGTGCGTAGATTCCAAAACGGGAAAGCCCTTCAAGTTCGTGGTGTCGGATGATGGCAGGAGAGTGTGGCACACCGGTTATAATCTCATATTCCTGTCTGAATACTACATGGCCACTCATGACGACTCTGTTTTGCCGACCATCAAAGAGTTGGCGGTTGGCGCCTCACAGGGGCAAAGCGGGGTTGGAAGCTATGGCCACCGGTTTTCGAGCCGGAATCCAGACGGGAGTTTTCACGGTCCGCTGTTAGGCTACGGTGAAATCAACAATGCGGCCCTGACCATGGATATCGGGATCATCCTGGCGCGGAAGTGCGGCGTGGAAGATGAGGAGGTCACACGTGCCATCAAAATGGCGAAACGTTTCTTCGACTTCTATGTCGAGCACGGCACGATTCCCTATGGCGATCACTGGCCGAGTTATGAATGGTTGGACGACAACGGCAAAAACGCGCAGGCAGCCATCATGTATCAACTGCTCGGCGATGATGCGGGGCAACGCTTTTTCTCGTCAATGGCAGTTGCGTCCGCTCCCACCGGTTGCGAAGAAGGGCATCAAGGGTCCTATTGGTCGCATCTCTGGGGCGGATTGGGCGCGGTAAGATCTGGTGAAGCAGGGGCGCAGGCGTTCTTCCAGGAGCAGCGCCATATCCGCACACTCGAGCGGAGCTGGACCGGCCAGGTGCTCGACCCGGGCAGCATCGGAACGGGGCGACATTCCAGCATGGTCCGGGGCGATGTGACGGGTGAGCGCTTGCTATTCCATTCGCTTGGCAGGAAAAAACTCTGCATCACGGGCAAGGATCTCAAGGTGAACAAGCCTCTAACCGGAAAGGCATTGGCAGATGCACTCGAAGGCGGTCGCCTCATCTACAATCCGGATCTCATTAAAGCGCTTCCAGAAGCATCGATATTCAATTTTCTATCCAATGAGTTGCCCGCATTGCGTTTCATGGCGGCCAAGGTACTTCAGGAGCAGAAGTTGAACCGGGTTGATCAGTTGATCGCCATGCTCGATAGCGACAATCGTTATGCCCGATACGGCGCCTGCAACGGCATGGCCATGGCCGGATTCAAATCGCCAATAGCTGTCGAGGCGATCATGAAAAGGTTGGAAAAAGATGAAGACATTTTGTTCCGCTACTTTGCGGTGGATGCCTTGGCATCGAAAAGCCAGCCGTATGGACAGAAGGAGGAATTCGGATTGAACGCCGCAGCCGGGCCTGCCGTGCCTTTGCTTTTGAAACTGGCGAGCAAACCCGTGCCTAACGATCCACGCCAGCATCTGCACTGGTGGATCTCCGAGGCGCTTTTCTATCACGCAAAAGACCTTTTCAAGCAGTATGTGTCGTCAGGCAAAGCGGATGACGCCCTGCTGGTTTCCGCAATCAATAGCTTCCTGAATAATGAAAACGGCCGTGCACGGTCGATGGTTGCCTTTGGCAAACTAACCGATACACAGCTTGAGCCGCTGTGGGGAACAATCCTGAAGTCCGTGCGCGTGGGAGCCCCGAGTGGGATCATGTTCTCATTTGGAGTCCGTACCGACGGCTTGAAGGCACTGGCCAAGCATCGGATCAAGGAAGGCCTTGATCTCTGCATGGAACTGGCGGTGGAAGAACGGGACAAATCCAACGGTTGGGTCCCATGGTTTGCCGCAGCCATGATAGAATCTCTGCCAGACTACGGCAAGGACGCCGAACCCGTGGTGAAAGTCATCGAAAGTTGGCCTGTTCTCAAGGGGCGCGGCGCAACCGAGGTTGTCCCGAAACTGCCGGAGCTTAAGAAAAAAATGGAGGCCGCTCAGAAATTGCCGCTGAAGAGCATCGGGAAATAGCATGCGGAGGAAAGAACCCACCCGCCATGACATCAAAATACCCCACCACCATTCTATCCCTCTTCGCATCCCTGCTCATGGCTGCGGGTGGGGAAGAAACAACAGCCATACCGGATTTCACCAAAGGTGGAACGATTCCCGAGCAGGCCAAGCAAGACTGGAATCTCGGTGCCACAGGCATGCGTGGTTGGATGTTCATCGACAAACTCGAGACCTCGCAGGCGCGCCAAATCGCGGTCACGCAGGTGGCTCCGAAATCACCCGCCGATGGCAAACTCGTGGTGGGCGACGTGATCCTCGGCGTGGCCGGCCAGCGCTTTTCCCATGACCCGCGCGTCGAGTTCGGCAAAGCACTCACCGCCGCTGAAACAAATGCCGGAAATGGAAAACTCGCTCTAACACTCTGGCGCGCTGGCAAAGAGGAAGAAGTGGTGTTGGAAATCCCGGTGCTCGGCTCGTATGGCCGAAGAGCTCCTTACGACTGCCCTAAATCCGCCCTCATCCTGAAAGAAGGATGCAAGGCGCTCGCCGCACGCATGAAAGAGGAAGACTACCCGAAAACACAAAACCCCATCACCCGTTCGCTCAACGCGCTCGCCCTTCTCGCCAGTGGCGAACGAAAATACCTGCCCTTGATCCGCAGCGAAGTCGAATGGGCGAACCAATACCCTTCGAGCAAATCCCAGACGTGGAACAACGGCTATCTCATCATCCTGCTGGCGGAATACAAAATCGCCACGGGGGATAAAGCATACACCGCAGGCCTGCAGCGCCTCGCTCTCGAAGCGGCCAAAGGCCAAAGCGCGGTCGGCTCATGGGGACACGGTTATGCCTTGCCGAGCGGCATTTTGGGCGGATACGGCATGATGAACGCCCCCGGCGTCCCGCTGACCATCGCCCTCATCATGTCACGCAAGGCCGGACTCAATGATCCCGCCGTCGATCTCGCCATTACACGCAGTGCCAAACTGCTCCGCTTCTACATCGGCAAAGGTTCCGTGCCCTATGGCGACCATCATCCGTGGACACAAAACCACGATGACAATGGCAAGAACGGCATGGCGGGTGTCATGTTCAACATGCTCGGCGAAAAAAATGGCGCGGAATTTTTCTCGCGCATGAGCGTGGCCTGCCATGGACCAGAGCGCGATTGCGGGCACTGCGGCAATTTCACCAACATGCTGTGGGCGATGCCGGGAGTCGCTCTATCAGGTCCCGAAGCCACCGGGGCCTGGATGAACGAATTCGGGGGCCGGTATTTCGACCTGACGCGCACCTGGGATTTTCGTTTTCCCCACCCCGGCCCACCCGAACCTAACGGCGACAGCTACCGCGACTGGGATGCCACAGGAGGCTATCTGCTCGCCCTCGCCATGCCGCTGAAAAAGCTGCTGCTCACCGGCAAGCAACCGAACATCGCACCGCAAATCAGCGCAACCACAGCCAACGCCCTGCTTAACGATGGTCGTGGCTGGTCGAACAATGATCGCTACAGCGCTTACGACAAACTTGGTCCCGACACCTTGTTGGAGAAACTCGGCAGTTGGTCGCCCACCGTCCGCGAACGCGCCTCCATTGCCATTTCACGCCGTCAGGGCGACAAGCCTATCGCCGCGTTGGTGAACATGCTTGATTCACCGAACCTCTTCGCCCGCTACGGTGCCTGTGAAGTCTTCATCCTCCTCAAAGCCGCCGCCGCGCCCGCAGTGCCGAAACTCACCGCTTTGTTGAATCATAAGGATCTTTGGATGCGTATCAAAGCTGCTGAAGCCCTCTCCAATATAGGCCCTCCCGCCATGCCCTCACTGCCGAAAATGTTAGAAAACCTCGCTCAAGGCCCCTCCAAATCCGACCCGCGTGGTATGGAGCAACGATACCTGTGCTTTTCGATCTTCGGCACCCTGCTCAAGAACTCGCTGGATGGCGTGGATCGCGACCAACTGCGGAAGGCCGTCGCCGCAGGTCTTCGCAACGAGGATGGCCGCGCCCGCTCCGACATCGCCAGCGTTTACAAGATGCTCAGCGACAAGGAAATCGAACCCCTGCTCCCAGCCATCCTGGATGCCGCTGCCAAACCCGCTCCAAGCGGTGAAATGTTCGCAGACGGCATCCGCATAGCCGGACTTGAAGTTCTCGCCGCGCACCACATCGCTGAGGGAATACCCGCCTGCACGGATTACATCCTGCACCAAAACATCTGGGCCAGCCAGGTCCGCACTCCGGAGATCCTCAAGATCCTCGTTTCCTACGGAGCCAATGCGAAATCCGCCATTCCCCAACTCAAACAAGCTGCGGAAATCTTCGACAAGGGCGAAGGGGATTTTCCGAAACACATGAGCGTCCAAAAAGCCGCCGATGTCCGCAAGGCAATCGCGGATATCGAGGCCTCTACTGAAAAACCCGAAGTGCGGCGGATCCGTTGAAACCACTTTTAAAATCATAACGTATAACCGAAATCACAGGATGAAAAAACAACACACAAGCACGGCGTTCTTCGCCATCACTGCGGCCCTGCTGCTATCACCCCTCGCGTCGTTGCTCGCGCAGGAGAAGCCCGCGCCCGCACCCGCGCTGGCCATCGAACTTGGTTCTCCGTTCCGCGACAATGCGATCCTTCAGCGCGAGATGCCGCTGCCCGTTTGGGGCTGGAGCAAGCCGGGGACTTCGATCACGGTGGAATTCGCCGGACAAAAGGAAACCGCCAAGGCCGGAGCTGATGGCAAATGGATGCTCAAGCTCAAACCTCTAACTGCCAGCGCCGAGCCCGCCGAAATGGTGATTCAGGAGTCAGGAAAAAAAGTCGTGCTCAAGAACATCCTCGTTGGCGAAGTCTGGATGGCCTCGGGGCAGTCCAACATGCAATGGCTCGCCGCCAAATGCGATGTACAAAAAATTGTCGCCGAGCTTAAGGACAAGGGAGAAACACCACCGATCCGCGAGTTTCAGGTCACCGGCGCCTACTCGTCATTGCATCCGATTGAGCGCGCCTCAGGCGCATGGGCGGACGGCGATTACGGAAACTACAGCGCCATCGCCTTTGCCTTTGCCCACAAGCTGTACGGTGAACTCAAGGTCCCCATCGGCATCCTCAATTGTTCGTGGAGCCAGACTTCCATCGAGTCGTGGGTTCCACGGGAAGGTTATGCCACAGCGGACAATGACTACGGCAAGGAAATCCACCGCAAATGCCTTCTAACTGATCCTCGCACCCCCGAACACAAGGAGGCATGGGGCGCATTCTACAAATCTCTCGAAGACCAGATCTCCGCCAATCAGAAAATGGTGAAAGCCGGCATGAAGCCACCCGCCATCAAGCCTGTCCCGCCCGGTAACCTGGCCGAAAACAGGGATGCCACGTGGATGTTCAACGGACGCTTGAACCCGGTGATACCCTATGCCATCCGCGGTGCGATCTGGAACCAGGGCTGGGCCAACCGTCACAGCGGACTGCTTTATTACAACAGCCTGCACAACATGATCCGCGGCTGGCGCCTCGTCTGGGACAGGCCCGACCTCCCGGTTTACTTCCACCAATTCTACTGCCCCGGCAACGAACCATTCGCTGGCAAGCCCAGTCTCGACACCACTGCCGAAATGCGCCTCGGCACATGGATGGCGCGTGACCTCCCCAACACCGGCATGGCCTGCCAGATCGATATCCAAGGCGCGATCCACTACGTCAACAAAGCACTGCCGGGCAAACGCCTCGCACTTCATGCACTCAAGAACCAGTATGGAAAAAACATCGTGGCCGATAGCCCGATGTTCAAATCCTACGAGGTCAAGGGCGACAAACTCATCATATCCTTCGACTCCGCCGAAGGTGGATTGCTCGTCGGACAGGCGATCGAGAAGAATCTCGTCGACGCACCCGCCGTTCTCGAAAACAGCGAGGACAAGGTGAAGTTGTTCTACCTGGCCGGGGAAGACCGCGTCTGGCATCCGGCCACGATAAAATTGGATAACGGCAAGGTTGTCGTCAGTTCTCCCAGCGTCAAAGCACCGCGCGGTGTCTCATACGGCGCGGAAGGCGTCGGTTCCCAGCCCAACCTCTATAACAAAGCGATGCTGCCGCTGGTTCCATTCATCTACTACGACAACAAACTCGTCACCAGCAAGGACTGGCCGGGCGGCAAAATTGTCATCGCCGGTGAGAAGGTCGACACCTCCAAGGACGGCAAGGTCTATGAATACCGGAAGATGCCGCTGCTCAGCCAGCAGTTCGACGACGATGCGGTGCTGCAAGCCGGCAAGCCGGTGACGATTTGGGGTGCAACCCGCAACTTCGGCGAGTGGCAGGCCGAACCGGAAAAAGGCGATTGCAAGGTGGAATTCGAATTCGGCGACATCAAAAAAACCATCGCCGTCACCCCGGACATGGCGGAGTGGCAGGTCACCCTGCCTCCCATGAAAGCAGGTCCCACACCCTACACATTGAAAGTTAGATTCACCATCAATGGCGAAATGGTGCATCAGCGCGAAGCCAAAAACATCGTCTTCGGCGACGTCTGGTATATCGCCTTGCCCGAAGGAAAATTCACCGCACCGGAGATCAAGCCATCCGGACAAATCGTGCGCATGATCGAAAACGAATCGAAGCGCGATGGCAACGGCATGCCCAGCCGTTTCAGCATTGCCACATCGCGAGGGCTGAGAGCCGAGAACCGCTTCGGCTCATACTGGAAAGATGCGGCGGGCCTCGCGGCGGCGTTCGGTCATGGCATCGCGGCAAAGACAAAAAATCCGGTCGGCATCATCTTCATGCAGGGCAAGAGCGATATGGGGCTCAGCAACTGGATCGGGGCGGACTTCCTGAACCAGGCACCGAGCCTGATGGCGGACTACAAGACCGTCGGCAGCCAACACACGGACAACCCGTATTATTTGGAAAACATCCGCCGCTACATCGCCGATTGGCAGAAGTATTGGGGGTCATACATCCCCGCGATGATCGAGACCAAGGCCGCACCGGATGGTGCCCAATGGGGCGT
>CAIVKO010000103.1 GCA_903906515.1 Akkermansiaceae bacterium | reverse complement strand
TCCCGCAAGCTCCTCCACGCCCGCCACACCCCCATGCCCCCGGACTTCACCGGCGAGGCGTATTTGAAATCGGTGTGGGTGAGGAGGTGAGGGGTGACGAGTTATCAGTTATTAGTTATCAGTTATCAGTGGAAGAAGCGGGAGGATAGCCGTGATCGACGTGGCGGCGGTTTGCAACCGCCAGGCGTTTTTCGTACCAATGCGGCGATGGACACCAGGTGATTGCTAATGCGCCCGATGGATTTTGGCGTCCATCGTCCAGCTTTCCGGTCGTTCTTTGCGTGGGGTGGGGGAATTCCTCTGACACATGATCTTCGCGGCTCACGGCTCGACCAGGGTCGCGTAAGGATAGTTTTTCTGGTTCCTATAGATCACCATCCCGAAGCTCAAAACGGCCCCCCGCCACCCTGGCCCAAGGTGTCTGACGATGGCGGTCAGCATGGCCATGGGGGTTTTGTCAACACTTGAGACATCAATGATATCCGACCCGCGATCCTCCAGATCAAAACGGAAAACATAGGGCAGTTGGCTCTTCAATTTCACACTCAATGCCAACAGGGACAGTTCTCCGTCAACTCCAGAAATCGGTATGTCGAGACGGATTGAAGCGATTTTCTCGGAGCTGGCCGCATGGGGGAATGAAACTCCAGAGCGCACACATCCAACACCGGCTCAAAGCCAGGCAGACTGAGGCGCGAAAACCAGAAGCGGGCTCCACCCACCAAATTTACCCAGTTTGGCAATGCGCCACGATGACAACTCGGCCATCAACACCTAGGGCCCTGAACTGCGGGCCACGCGAAACCCGATGCTGCGGTTGGAGTATTCCGGGCCGCAGTCACTGGAGCGCTCTGCTATGCGACACTGGCACGCGAGACCGGACCAACTGCCGCCCCGACATACCCTGAAGGTGCCTAAAGAATCACCCTTAGGATCAGTCACCGGAACCGCAACGTAAGCCCCAAACCAATCCCAACACCTCTCCCAAACGTTCCCCGCCATGTCATACAACCCATACCCGTTCGGTGCAAAACTGCCGACTGGACTCGTTGCTGGATCGGTGCCGCCAACGCAACCGATGGGGTTGTAACCGCTCGGTCCCAAATCATCGCGGTCGGGGCCGGTTCCACCATAATAATTCGCTAGGCTTTGGGCGATTGTATCCGTGCCCCAAGGAAACCTTTTTCCTGCAACCCCGCCCCGAGCTGCCTTCTCCCACTCTGCCTCGGTCGGCAAGCGGTAGCCGTTGGCACTCCAATTGCATACTGGGGTTCTAATCCGAGTCTTGTAGGTCTCACCGGAAAACGTGTAGCATGGAGTCAACCCCTCCATCTGACTCCATGCGTTACACCATTTCACAATGTCATACCAGGAAATCGAATGCACCGGATGGTTCGCCGCCTTGCTGCCACCGGTTGGCAAATCCGTGTAGCCATTGTCAAGCCCCCAAGTCCGCACGGTATCCCACCTCAACTTGGTCACCTCGAATTTTCCCAGAAAAAACGTGCTCACGTTGACCAGGTGCGGCGGCGCTTCCTTGGGCCAACCAAGCGATTCACCCATGATGAACTCTCCGGCGGGAATGCGGACGAAGCCGGGCAGCACGGTTGCTTGCGACGTTCCAGCGGTCGCCGGATTTTCAGGTGCTTTGCCGGAAGGCTCCTGTCTGGAGCGGCGACAGTTGGCAACGGCGAGTGACACCGCCGCGAGTGCACTCATCGTAGTCAAATGGGAAGGGCATTTCATGACTTGGGGAGGTCGGGATCGGATTTCTCAGGGCTTTTTCTTGTTCGATCTAGTTTAGTGAACTGGCAGACCACTTCCAATAGGACAGCCCATCAGTCCCTATCACGACACAATCGCAGGCCTCCAGAGCTGGAGATTATCCGTGTTCACCATGTCGTCTTTTCTCCGGTATTCCAGTCATATGCAGCTCCATCCTCTGGAGTTCCAAATGCTCTATCGTCAAAAAACTCGGCATTCCAGTCATACATAGCTCCGTTCTCTGGAGTTAAAAAAATTGGTACCGCCCAAAAACCCCGGTCCTGTTACGTGCGCTGCTTCGAAAATCCTTGCATTGGCAATATAATATCTGACCAATCCAGTCTGATTTCTCGCAGCACCTTCAGCAGCCGTTGGAGATTCGAACTTGTCCTGCCATGATTTAGCGACTGCCACCAGCTTTTCCATTCTCTTCAGAAATGAGCGAACGTGGCGAATTTCGTGTGCCACCGCTTTCCAATAGTTAGTGCCACAGAACGTCGGATCTCGGCCAGGGTTAGAACTCATGGTAATCACATAGGCCATCAAGATCTCGCCGGAAATTTCGCACTTGTTGGCATCCTTTTGAGTAACGCTGCCATTGGTTCCTATAAACTCGGTTGATCCACCAGACGTTACTTTCATATTGAAATCCCTTTCAAAGTGGGATGTCTTGATTATTCCATTCCAGAGTTCCTGGGGGGCGTTCAGTTTTCCGTTAATCTGATAGAAGCCCGAAGGGCTGGCTAACGGGGTTAGATATGGATGCTGGGAAGAACTTTGCAAGGAGATTTTTCCAAGAGGCGCGATTTTTCTTGAGGCCCGCGCCCGCCGCCCGGCTCCGCCGCTGAGGAGCGGAGCGACGAGGCGGCGGAGCCGGGCGGCGGGCGGTCCGGTTTTCCGGTGCCAGGCCGCGACCCCCCCCAGACCGGATTGCCAGCCCCAGTCGGCTCTTTGAGCGCAGAGGGTCGCGACACCTTGAAGGCCAACCGGACACAGTGGTCTGCGGCGAGAATGGGCCCCGAACAGCTCGTCGGAGGTGCGGAACCCTGTGGCCGGTTGGCCGGAGCCGCCAGCCACTCCCACACGCCGCTTAGGGGCGTGCCAGGGCGGCTGCCAGCT
>CAIVKO010000102.1 GCA_903906515.1 Akkermansiaceae bacterium | reverse complement strand
GAGGTTTCCGCCATGGACAGCAGCGCGAAAGAATTCCTGAGCGCGGCCATCGCCGACTACAACGCTTTTTTCAAAACCAACTTCGGCGTCGATAGCAACGGCTTCCAAAACTACTACCGCGATCTAGCGCAGCGTGTGAAGCGGCAGGAAGTGGACTTGCTGATCGTGGTTGGTATGTTTCTCACTGGTTTCGATGCTCCGACGCTCAACACCATGTTTGTCGATAAGAACCTACGTTACCATGGCCTGATCCAAGCTTACTCCCGCACCAACCGCATCTACGACGCGACGAAAACTTTTGGCAACATCATCACCTTCCGCGATCTGGAGCAGGCGACCATCGATGCGATCACTTTGTTTGGAGATTCCAATACCAAGAACGTGGTCTTGGAGAAGAGCTACAAGGAATACATGGAGGGCTTTATCGAAATCGCCACTGGTGAAGCACGGAGAGGTTTTGTCGAGGTGGTCGCGGAGCTGAAGTCGCGTTTCCCCGATCCAGCAGCCATCGAGAAAGAAGTCGATAAAAAGGCATTCACCAAACTGTTTGGCGAATATCTGAAGATTGAAAACGCGCTCCAGAACTTCGATGAATTCGTTAGCCTGAAAGCCCTGCAAAAACTGGATCCCGATGATCCAGAGGCTGTCGAAGCGTTCAAAGCGCAGCGCTATCTGAGCGACGAGGATCTCGATAAGCTCAAAGCGACGGATGTTCTACCCGAGCGCAAAGTTCAGGATTACCGCTCCACCTACAACGACATCCGCGATTGGCTGCGCAAGGAAAAGAGTGCCAAGGAAAAGCAGGAGTCCACGGTGGATTGGGACGATGTCGTGTTTGAGATCGACCTGCTCAAATCGCAGGAGATCAATTTGGATTTCATCCTGGAGCTGATTTTTGAGAAAAACCAGAAGGTCAAAGACAAGGGAGCCTTGATCGAAGACGTGCGCCGTGTAATCCGCGCCAGCCTGGGCAACCGAGCCAAGGAAAGTCTCGTGGTGGATTTCATCAATCAAGCCGATCTAGATCAGTTTCGTGAAAAAACGAGTGTCATCGAAGCTTTCTTCGCCTACGCCCAAGCGGAACAAAAGCGAGAAGCCGAGACGCTTATCCAAGCCGAAAGCCTAAACGAAGAAGCGGCCAAACGATATCTCATAACCTCGCTCAAGCGTGAATACGCCAGCGACAACGGCACGGAACTAAACGGCATTCTCCCGAAGATGAGCCCACTGAATCCCAAGTATCTAACGATGAAGCAAAGTGTATTCCAGAAAATCGCTGCTTTTGTCGAAAAGTTCAAAGGCGTTGGGGGGGAGATCTGATAATCGGAGATCTGTTTTTCCGCTGCATGAATGAAGCATCCACCAACATGAAATCCGGGCGGTTCTCCCTGCTGGAAGAACTCGCCGGAACGCGTCCCTATTTTTCCTACGCTGAGGTTCGTTCCGCGCTTGGCGAGTCGTCGCTGCCTGCAAAGCCCGGACTTCTCCGCTGATATCTAACGAAATTAAACGCGTCACCATGAAGACAAAACTAATCCACCTCCTGACAGCTCTATGCCTTACCGCTCCCACGCTGTTAGCGGTTGATCCCACTGCCGCAGACAAGGCTCCCGACTACCAGTCGATGAAGACCGAAGTCGAAGCGCTCGCCCAGTTGACCCATGCTCCCAAATATCAGGTTGTGGAGAGGGGCGATGCCACTCCCAACCTCAAGCCGATCCTCTACGCCGGACCGGATTATCAGGGTAAACCGACGAAGGTTTTTGCCTGGCTCGGCCTGCCTGAAAAACGCGGGGGCAAGATTCCTGCCGTCGTGTTGGTGCACGGCGGGGGCGGAACCGCTTCGAAGGCTTGGGTCCAAAATTGGAACAACCACGGCTATGCCGCCATCAGCATGTCGCTGGAAGGCCAGACAGACCAATCTCAAAGGCTCCCGGATGGCGGCCCGGCGCGCCCCGGCATCTTCGGCGATTCGGTAGTTCCGATCAAGGACCAGTGGATGTATCAATGCGTCGCTATCGCGGGACGTTCCGCGGCCTTATTGCGAAGCTTGCCTGAAGTTGACACTAACAAGATCGGCATCGTCGGTTGCTCGTGGGGTGGAATCATCACCTCAACGGTGATTGGTATCGACACGCGCTATGCCTTTGCCATTCCCGTTTACGGGTGTGGCGGACTCGACGTCATTCCGAACCAATACGCCGCCAACTTGGCAAACAACGAAGTTTATAAAAAGGTTTGGGATGCCAATCTCCGTTTGGATCGGGCCGCCATGCCTGTCCTCTGGCTCTCTTGGCCGGAGGATGCGCCTTTCCCCATGGATGCATTCGCTCTATCGAGTAAAAAGAAGACCCATGGTGCCTCGGAACTGTGCCTGATTCCCGGCATGGGACACGGCAATCTAACGGATCGGCCCGAGTGGTTCGCATTTGCCGATAGTGTTATCAAGGAGGGGCGCCCATGGATTTTACAAACGTCCTCCAAACTCGGGAACGGAAAACTCCATGCGTCCTTCGATTCGATAAAGCCGTTAGACACAGCCGTCCTTGTCTCCACCACCGATTCCGGCATCACCGGCTCCCGTAAATGGATCCAGTCCCCGGCCAATCTAACGAAGTCCGGTGATCGCTGGCTTGCGGACGCCGCGCTGCCAGCAGCAACCACCGCCTGTTTCCTCAACGTGAAAAGTGGACCACTCACCGCCACTTCCGATTACCACGAAGTCAAGTAGAAGAACGGATGGTTTCATGAGTGGTTGGGTCAGGGTGCTTTGTCGTATTTCATCGCCTGGTCGTTTGTCGCCTTCGACCATCGGCGGAGTGCAAGGTAGAGACGCTGGAAGTCATCGCGATGGACCGGATCCCCGCTGAGCTCTTTCATTTCATCCGGGTCCGTAGCCGTGTGATAGAACTCGAATCGCGGAGGATGGCCTTCAAGCGATTGAGGGTCCATCCATGTGAGGAAACGGTAGGCCTCGGGAAACTTGTCCTTCACCCGAACGGTTTCCGCATAGGTGCGGTTCCCCCATGTCGACCAGAATTTCTCGTCCTCATTGACCTGGCGGGGCTTGTTCTCACCTTCACGGGCGATGAGATGGAACCGGCCGTCGAAAACCGAGCGCTCCTGCATCCCTCCGTCCGGAGTCATGGGAGCGTGGGAGATCTCGGCAAAGATGTAGTCGTGAATTTTCACATCATCGCCCCCTCCCAGCGCGGGCCGGAGGGAAAGCCCCTCGGCTTCGGGAAGCGGCGGGAGGCCTATCAGGTCGAGAATCGTCGGAGTGATGTCCAGCTCGCTGACGAGGCTTTTCGCCCGGACTCCATGCCCCATCCCGGGCACGCGGACCACCAGCGGGATGCGAAGTCCGAGGTCGTTGAGATTCATTTTTCCACGGTTGAACGACGGGCCGTGATCCCCCAAGAAGAGAACGATGGTTTCTTCCTCCTGCCCGCTGGCCTTCAAAGCCGCAAGAGCTTGGCCGACATAAACGTCCGTCGCCTCGATGGCGGCTAGATATTCAGCCCAGTCCTTCCGCACCACCGGGGTGTCTGGCAGAAAGGCGGGAAGCTTTACTTCGGAGGGCTTTACGCGGATCGGCGTTTTGTCGCTGTCCGGGTATTTCCGGTGTGAGTCGGAAATATTGTATAGGAGGAACCACGGCTTGCCGGCTTTCCCTGCATTTTTGATAAAGTCGGTCGCACTTTTCTCCCGAGGTTGGACGAGGAATTCATCGTAAGGAAATTTTTCGACCGGCGCGACGTGCAGCTTGTGGGTGACTCCCTGATAGTAGCCGGCATCGTGGAGTTTCTCGATGAGGGTGGGGATCCCGTCCCGGACGCGAAGCTTGCGATAGGTGGAGCTCGCCACCTCGGCGGGAGTGAGCTGCGAGGCGGGCTTGTGATAGTTTTCGGTGTTGTTCTGCAGTCCATTCACATGGCTGCAACGCCCCGTCAGTATCGCCGCCTTGGAAGCTGAACACACAGGATAGGCGACGAACGCGTTCTGGAAATAAACACCCGACGCCGCCAGCGCATCCATGTTCGGCGTCAGGATTCCGGGTGTTCCCGCATAACTGAAGTGTGGCCCTTGGTCCTCGGTGAGAATCAAAAGCACGTTCGGCCTGCTGGCGGGGGCTGCCTGCCCGCAAGTGGTCAAAGCGCACAACATCATGCAAAAATGTTTAATCGTTCTCATTGCGATATTCGAAATAATCCACATCCGCAGGGTGGTTCGCATCAAGTTGGTGATATTTAAGCAAATTTAATCGTATAAAGCGATTCGGACGCCAGAAATCATGAGTAAACTGACGTTTATTGTCAAAAAAAATCACTATTTGACGATAAATTGATTGCTTCATGTTTGTATTGTGATTGAATTTTTCGTATGAACCTATCGCTTGGAGTGCTACCCGGACTGATTGAGATGCGCGATGCCTTCAAGTGCATGGTCGAACCGAACACCTGGCTCGCGCAACGGCTTTCACCCGAGAAGCCATTTCTTGGCAGGGGTAGGGGATATTGGATGGAGATCATGATGGTGGTTGCGGTCTTTGCGGGCTTGGCAACCGCCCAAGCCGCCACGGACATCAATCAGAAAAGTGGCGTGGCGGTTTCACCTGTTGGCAAGACCGTCTTGCAACCCAACGTGAGTGCTCGGGATGCTGCTCGGGATGCGGCGATCAATGCGGGTGATTTCACCTCGTATTTCGCCAAGCTCACGGCCTGGCTGGATCAGCAAGTGCCTGCCGATCCGGCACAGATCACGAAGAAGACTACACAGGCCCTGCTGGGCGATCCGGCCTTCATGGCGGCCCTGGTCGAGCGGCATTTCATGGCAAAAGTGTGGGGGCCCGACAAAGGCATGGGAAACCTGAACGCATTTGCCAAAGCCGGGCCCAAGAACAAGGACTTTCTGCGGTGGGTGATGTCTAACGGAAGCCTGATGGATGAGGTGCTGCTGACGCGCACACCCTCTGCGATGTTCGCTAGGAAAGACGACAGCCACGATTTGAATGCCGGCATGCTGGAAAACTGGCAACAAATCTACGCTGCGGATCCGGCTTCCAGGCAGGGCCTGTATCTGCGCCTTGCTGTGGCATGCGTTCTTCGTCCTCCCGGCACCGGCAATCAAGGCGCAGGCAATGCGAAACAACAGAGCAGTGTTTTTGATCGATACATGTATTTTCGCAAGGCGCATGCGAACAAGGAACTGATGCCCAGTTTCGACACGCTCACGACCTGGGAGTTGACGCATGTCGTGTCGTCAGGTGCGTCCAACGAGGATCTGACCTGGGGCCGGGATGCGCTCAATACGTGGAATCCCAGTTTCAGGGAAAACGAGAACGTGGTGGCGATGACGAGCCAGGTTTGGTACCGGAATGCCAACGGGGTGCCCTACCATGACATGAGCTTGGTGATGGGGGCCGGCGGGAAATGCGGGCCGCGGTCTTCATTCGGCGTGTTCATCAACCAGGCTTTCGGCATTCCGGCCATCGGGGTGGCGCAGCCCGCCCATGCCGCGGTTTGCTGGAGAAACCGCAATGGCGATTGGCAGATCGGCTATGGCCGGGGCTGGGACGTGAGCAAAGTTGCGGACCCGTTCAACATGTCGGGTGCCGAATTCCTTGAGGTGGTCAAGGAGCGAAAGACCCCCAAGTTCGGTCAGATCGAACATCTGCGCTGGTTGGCCTCGTTGATAGAGTCGCCGACATCCCCGTACCTCATACCCGCGAGCCAACAATACGCGAAAGCGCGTGCGACCGCGGTCATGGCCCTGTGGCAGACGCTGCCGAAAGCCTACGGGAAGATCGAGAATACCCCGTTCGCGAGAAAGGCCGACAGGTCAGCCGCCTTGAACTCGTTCGCAGCACCGCAAAGCGACGGTGATTACTACTTCGCGCGGGTGCGTGGTTTCGTCCATCCGCCGACGTCCGGCGACTACGTGTTCGCGATCACCAGCGACGACGACTCCGACCTGTTCCTGAGTACGGACGAGGATCCCGACAACGCGATGTTCATCACCCACGTCAGCGGGTGGTCGGACCCCAAGGACTTCGGCCGGAAGTCGCAGCCGGTCCGGCTTGAAGGTGGAAAGAAGTATTACATCGAGGCGATCCACAGGGAATTGGATGTTGGTGATCACCTCTCCGTGGCCTGGAAGGGACCCGGAGTAGCCGAGGGGGTGATCCCCGGAGCGAACCTCTCGCCCTACCCGTCAGGCGGCAAGGGATCGATCTTCCGCGAGGTCTGGCTGGACAAGGCTGAGAATAAGGTGCCGCCAGCGGCAGCCAAACCGGAATTGAAGCCGGAAGCTCCCGTTAATGTGGCACCGGGGGTCATCCACGTTGAGGCCGAAAACTTCTTCACCCAAGGCAACGTGGTGGTCATGGATTGTTATGCCGGTGGCAAACAGGTGTATTTCCCCGCGGCGACGGCCAATGCCTGGTGCGGCTACAACATTCGCGTTCCGCAGACTGGGACGTACCAATTCACGGCGCGAGTGGCGGCCGTGAATTGGGGCCAGAGCCTGTATGTCCGGTCATTTGGCGCGATGTACCCGGTCAAATCAGCCAAGGCGTCCAATGTGTACCGGGGCGACGTCAAGAATCTCGGCCCTCAACAGGCGATTGATCATGACTTGGGGACGCGGTGGGCTATAGACTTCGGCAAGGATCAGGGCTGGATTGAGCTGGATCTCGGCCAGCCCCGGGAAATCAGCAAGCTCATCATCGACGAACGGGCATTGAACTATATCAAGAAACACACGGTGGAGTATAAGATTGGCGGTGAGTGGAAAACGCTGCTCGAAGGCACCTACGTCAAGGATTACGTCAAGTCATTCCCGCCAGTGATGGCACAGCACGTGAGATTCTCCTCGTTCGATACCGACGCGCCGACCGGTGGTCCGACCATTCGGGACTTCAGCGTGGGCAATGTCTTGGACGGCAACGGATTTATCGAAATACCGTGGTCGCCCGGGACGTTAGGGGCAGCCAAGTTGCACATGAAGGATGAACCCGGCGGCCTGTCCGGGCGGTGGCAAACAACCAAGCCTTTCAACATGTATCTGGAAAAAGGTGAGCAGAAGTTGTGGGTGTGCGCTCAGACGACAGAGGCGCAGCGGAGCGTGGCGTTCAGGTGGTTCGAACTGAAACCGACAGGCATCCCGGCCTCCGCAGGGCCGGAATCACAAGAACGTCCGAAGTCAAGGTCGGGAAATTTCAGATAAAACTCAAACTGTAAAAGCCATGCCACGTATCACAATCACCGTTGCCGAAAAATCTCCGAAATCCTATCCATTCCCGCTTGACCGGAAATCGGTCACGCTCGGGCGGGGGAAGGAGAATGACATTCCTATCGATTGTATATCGACGTCGGTGAAGCACGCGGAGATGTGCCGGGTGGAAGGTGGGTTTGAATTGCGAGATATGGGATCGACCAATGGAATCCGCTTGAATGGCAAGCGACGTGAGGTGGTGCGACTACAGAACGGACAACAAGTCATGATTGGGGCCGTTGCGTTCGACTTCGACCTTTCCGATGAGGAGATGGATGCGCTGAAGGAGGAGAAAAAGGCGAGCGAGTCTGCCGAGGAATTGAAGGGTTCTCCCTATCATAAAACCTCCAGCCTCCGCACGGAACCGCCTGCTCCCGACGATGTCGCTGCGGTCGAAAGGCTGCTCATGGCGCGCAAGAAAATCACGGACGAACTGGCGGAGAAGATCGTCGGTATGGATCAAGTGATCGACGAGTTGTTGATCGCGATTTTCGCACGCGGCCATTGTCTCCTGATGGGTGTGCCGGGACTTGCGAAGACTTTGTTGGTTAGTTCGCTTGCGGAGTGTCTTTCCCTATCCTTCAAGCGCATCCAGTTCACGCCGGACCTGATGCCTTCGGATATCATTGGCTCGGAAATCCTGCAGGACGATCCTGAGACCGGGCACCGGCGGTTCATGTTCGCCCGCGGTCCGGTGTTTGCGAACCTCGTGCTTGCCGATGAAATCAACCGCACTCCACCGAAAACCCAAGCGGCGCTGTTAGAGGCGATGCAGGAGAAGAAAGTCTCGGTCGGCGGCGAGGATATGCTGTTGGATGAACCGTTCTTTGTTCTAGCCACTCAAAACCCGATCGAACAAGAGGGGACTTATCCATTGCCGGAAGCGCAGTTGGACCGGTTCTTTTTCAACATCTTGGTGGACTATCCGCGATACGAAGAGGAAATCGAGATCGTGCGGCGGATTTCCGGCACGGGCCGTGGCAGTCTTTCCAAGGTGCTGGATCGCGATGAAATCATGTTTCTTCAGAATCTCGTGCGCCGCACGCCGGTGGCTGATCACCTGTTACACTATGCGACACGATTGGTCCGTGCGACGCGGCCGAAACAAGCGAATGCACCTTCGGTTACGCAGGATTGGATCACCTACGGAGCGGGGCCACGCGCCAGCATCTATCTGATCGTGGCAGCAAAAGCTCGTGCCGTCCTGCGTGGACGTTATCATGTGTCGGTAGAGGACATCCAAGCGGTGGCCTTGCCCATCCTGCGCCACCGGATCATTCTCAATTTCGCCGCTCATTCCGAGGGCTTGACCACCGACGATGTCATCAAACAGTTGCTGGAAGTCGTGCCGGAAGAAGAGCGTCTCAACAAGAAGGGCAACCGCTGATCGGCTCAACACCCATCGGATGATGAACCATGCAGAGTGAGAACCGAAAAAAACTCCGATACTTGGATCCCGAGATCCTCCAGAAAATCGGTTCGCTCGAATTGGTGGCAGGGCAGATCGTGGAAGGGCTCCGCGTCGGCATGCATAAAAGCCCGATCCATGGCTCCAGCACCGAGTTCAAGCATCACCGCGCCTATGTCCCGGGCGATAACCTGAAGCATCTGGACTGGCGCGTTTACGCCCGCACGAGGCGCTATTACATTCGGCTCTACGAGGCGGAAACCAACTTCGATGCAACGCTTCTCTTAGACGCGAGTTCTTCGATGCGTTACAGCTCGCATCACATCTCAAAGATGGAGTATGCGAAATATTTGGCGGCCTGCATGGCCCACCTGATCGTCAAACAGCAGGACTCCGTGGGACTGGCGGTGTTTGATGACAAGTTGCGTTCCTACATCGAAGCGAAAAGCTCGCCGAGCGTGATTCGTGACATTGCCAGCGCGTTGGATCAGGCTCAACCCGAGCCTCGCACGAATATCGAGGCATTGCTGCACGACTTCGCGGGACGGTTGCGGCGCAGGGGCATTGTTCTTCTTTTTTCCGACTTGTTCGACTCCGTGGAGGGTTTCATCAAAGGACTGAATCATCTCCGATACTGCGGACACAGCGTGACGGTTTTTCACGTGCTGGATCCCTATGAGTTGACGTTTCCGTTTCAAGGGGCGTCCCGGTTCAAATCCTTGGAAGGGCCAGACGAACTCCTCACGGACCCCGGACGGATCCGAAAGGCATATCTATCAGAGTTGGAAAAATACCTTACTGTGGTGCGTAAAGCATGTGCCAAGGTGGGTGCGGATCATGTGCTGGTGGATACCTCGCGCCCCATCGACGAGACACTTTCCAATTACCTGATCAAGCGCATGAGAGGATAAACGATCTGTTTGATAGGCTGAAATTATGATTTTCCTGAATTCCATCTGGTTCTGGGGAGCGATGGCTGCAGTCGGCATCGCGGTGCCGGTTCTTATCCATTTGTTCAGCCGGCATCATTCCAAGCCGATCGAGTGGGCAGCCATGGAACTGCTGCGCAAGGCCATGGCCGTGCGAGCGCGACGGGTGCGGATGGAGGATTTGATTCTGATGGTTCTGCGCGCGTTGGCGATCGGCCTGATCGCGTTGGCCTTTGCCAGGCCCAGCCTGACGAACCTTGCGCCAAGCCGCGCCAAAGAAACCGTGGGCACGGGTGTGGTCATCGCGATCGATGGTTCATTCAGCATGGGTCACAAACCCGGAGTTAACAGCCGCTTTGACTCAGCGCGGCAGCGGGTTCGCTCGATTTTAGATGAGATGTCGCCGGGCGACCAAGTTTCACTGGTTCTCATGGGCGCACGACCCCGCGTTATTCTCCGCAATGTGATCTACGAACCCGGACGATTGGATGGGGAACTGGATCAATTGGCACCGCTTGCCGAGTCGCTGGATCTCGCGGTTTGTTTGGACGAGGTTCGTGAGATCATGAAAGAGATCGATCTGCCGGGCCGCGAGTGTTACATCGTGACGGACGCGCAAGCGACGACCTGGAAAAACATCCCGGATACCGCGCTCGCCGCCTTACAAGAAATGCGGAAGGCGGGTTTGGTCTCGTTGTTGCCGATTGAATCCACGAGCGCGGAAAATGTCGCCGTCACCCAGCTCACCGCATCCGGCATTCCGCGCGAGGGGTCGTTGGTGCGCTATGTGGCGGATATCCACAACACCGGCACCGAGGCTGCGCGCGACGTGACGGTGCGCCTGATGGTGGACGGTGTGCCCGTGGACAAGAAGGTGCTGGTGAGTATTTCACCCGGCGAAATTCTGCCAGTTTCCCTTTTCGCTCGATTCAGCAAAGAAGGCGTGTATGTGATTGCGGCGGAGTTGGGTGATGACAGCTTGGAAGTTGATAATCATCGCTATTTGTTAGCCGACGTTCGCAACGGGATCCGCGTGCTGTGTGTGGATGGCGATCCTTCGAGTGAGCCATTTCGCAGTGAGACGGATTTCTTGAAAGCGGCATTGCAGCCCGGTTTGATGGAACAGGCGGGCTCAGGCGGAATCCGTGTGACCCGGATTCCCTATGGCGGACTGGGCCGGGACACATTGCAAAAATATGACATTGTGATCCTAGCAAACCTTCCTGATCTGCCACGCGAAGATGCCGACGCACTTGGCGATTTCGTCAAGGCCGGTGGCGGTTTGATGGTATTTCTTGGAGATAATACAACTCACGGCAAAAGTCATTCCGAAATGCGTTCTGCCGATGGCAAGCCGTTGCTTCCCGGGCAATTGCTGGAATCGGCGCAAACCGCTGCCAGCGATGCTGCGACGGCCACGGTATGGAACATCCAGACAGGGATGGAGGATCATCCGGTAACCCGTGCTTTGGCCACCTTGCCCAAGGAGCAGTGGGGGGCTATCCAATTTAAGCAATACATCAAGACCGCGCCGCATGAAGGTGCCCGGGTTTTGATGCGTCTTACGCCGGGAGATGATCCATTGCTTTTATCACATCAGATCGGGCGTGGACAGGTTTTGCTTTTCACTTCTAGCGCGGACCGCGATTGGCACGATATGGTGGTGCACCCGGCCTACCTCATGATGGTTCAGCAGTCAGTGATGAGCTTGTCGCGCAAATTCCACGAAGTTCCTTCCATGGTATCACAACCGCTTGTTTTTGAATTGCCGTCAGCCGATAAGTCCACGTCCGTGAAGATCATCGATCCGACGGGCAAGGAGTCAAAGGTACAGGTTTCCGGATATGAAGGCCGCAGGGCGGGGCTTGTGAGTTACGCGGACCGCCCCGGTATCTACGAGTTGAAGTCGGAGAGCGGCAAATTCTCGTTGAAGCTTGCCGTCAACGTGGATTCCACCGAATCCGTTGCCGCCGTGTTGGAGAAACAATCACTGGATGAAATCGCAAACCGTCTTTCGTTGAGTGTCGTGGATGGGGAAAATGCGGTTTCCGGCGCGGTGCGGACCAACCGTGTGGGGCGCGAGATTTGGCGGATACTCATCATCACCGCGCTGGGTCTCTTGGTGTTGGAATCGCTTCTTTCGAAGTGGCTGGTGAGGCGGGTGACGGATACGCCGGATGATAAACACAAAACAAACCGTGGCACTATTTGAAATCGAAATGAATCACGCAATGACAGGGTTGGCTGGCATGGAATACCTCGCGGGGATTCGCAGTTGGTTCGACATCAGTAAGGACCAAACGATCACTCATATCGGTTTCCGCAGTCCTCTTTCCGGTGGGTTCATGCTATTGTTGGTGTTGCTTGCGGTGGCTTTTGCCGCATGGAGCTATTGGCGGGAGAAACGGTTGCCGAGCCTGCTTCGTGGGCTGCTCGCGATTTTCAGAGGCGTGGTTTATCTGGCGCTGCTGTGGATCATTTTTGGCCCGTTCATCAGTTTGGAACAGAGGGTGGAAATCAAGCGCGACGTGCTTGTGTTGTTAGATAGATCCAAAAGCATGGCGATCCAGGACAAGCGTTCCGATCCCCAGTCCTTGGGGGATGCCGCACTAGCGCTGGGCAAGGTCGACGATCCTTCCGCCTTGGACCGGGGACGCTTGGCGGCGGCCTCACGCATGGATCTCGCGGCTGGACTGCTGACACAGCAAGATAGGCGCGTGATCCGACGGTTGGCGGAAGCAAACCATGTCAGGGGTTTTGTGTTTGGAGATAAACTTCAACCGGTTGGCTCTGGAGTGGAAACGGTGGGGAAAAGTCTATCAGAAGCTCAGCCTGTGGATGAATCGACACGCGGCGGAGAGGCATTAGCCGAGGTCGTGGCGAAGTATGGCGGACAGTATCCGGCAGGTGTTGTGATGCTGACGGACGGAGCGTTCAACCAGGGAGCGGATGCCGTCGATGTAGCGCGACGCATGAAAGATCTTGGTATTCCATTGTTTACGGTGGGTCTGGGATTGCAGGCACCTCAGGATATTGTTGTCGGACCGATCATTGTGCCGGAAGTTGTCTTTCCGAAAGACAAGGTGAGCGCGCGGGTTCGGATATTTTCCAGTGGATATCGAGGAACATCGGTGGATGTTCGCTTGCTGCTCGATGAAAAGGAAATGGCAGTCAAACCCATCGAACTCACAGACAAAGGTGTCTTTGTCGATCTGCCGTTCGTGGTTCCCGAGAACTTGGCTGGCACATGCAAAATGGCCGTGCTTGTCGATCCGCAACCCGACGAGCAGACACATGATAACAACCGCTCAGAACGGTCGATCAAGGTGATCGGCGAAAAGATCAAAGTGCTTTATGTCGAGGGTATGCCGCGCTGGGAATACCGATACCTCAAGGTGGTGCTTCAGCGCGATAAGCGGCTCGATGTCAAATTCCTGCTGACACAAGGCGACAAGGAACTGGCCGCCACATCATCTGAGTATTTGGCAGGTTATCCGGACAATCCAGAGGAGGAGTTTAAGTTCGATCTTGTGATTCTGGGTGATGTTCCGTCGTCGTATTTCGACCGACCGCAAATGGAGCGCATGGTGCGTCATGTGCGTGAGCGCGGCGCGTCGCTGCTGATGCTGGCGGGAGAACAGCATGCACCGGCGAGTTATGTGGGCACTCCCATCGATGAGGTGCTTCCCGTTAGAATTCGTCAGGGTGCGCCGGAATTGGTTTCCGAGGAACGGCATCCATCGTTGACGGCGGTAGGCAGGCGTTCCTTCGCAGGGTTTGATGCATCGAATGCAACAACGGACTCGCTGTGGTCGCTGGTAAAGCCGCTTTACAGCCTGCCTGCGCTGGATGGGGCGAAACCTGCGGCGAATGTGTTATTGGAAATCGCGAATCCAGCGGGCGGCAATGGCCATCCGCTCGTGGCATGGCATTATGCGGGCACAGGCAAGGTCATGTTCATCGGAACCGATCAACTCTGGCGTCTCCGGATGATGCGCGGCGATGAATATCACGCGCTCTTCTGGAGCAAGGGAATCCAGTTTCTCGCCCTATCACGCTTGCTCGGTGAGAATAAACAGATTCGCTTGGAAACCGATGGCGAGGAATTCCGCACCGGTGATCAAGTGGAAATTCACGCCAATGTGTTAGATGGTTCCTTTCAGCCTACGGAAGCGGGGGAATACGCAGTGAAAATCGAGCGGTTGTCTTCCTCGGGTGCCGGAGGGGCCGAGGGTAGCCAAACGGTCGCGTTGATGCCGGTGACCGGCACGCCTGGGCTTTTCCACGGCATTGTGCGGATGGAAAAAGAGGGCCGATACCAACTCAAGACCCGCGAAGAGGATAAGGATATTTCGAATGTGGTGGACCTGGTGGTGGCTAAGATCAATCTCGAAATGCTGGAGCCTGCGATGCAGGCATCCCGGCTGCGGGAGATCGCAGAGCTTTCCGGCGGGCGGTATCTGTCCATCCGGGATTGGCCGGCTCTGCCTGGACTGCTTGCGCGGGATAATGGAAGTGTGATGCAAAAACTCGACATGGATATCTGGGACACCTGGCAGTTGTATCTGCTGGTCGTGATCTGCGCCGGCATGGAATGGTTCCTCCGCCGCAGGTATCATTTGGTTTAGTAACAAAAATGGAAAAAACGATGACTCACGTGAAGGAAATGAACGGCTTGAAGAAGCGGCTCGCCGGCGTCTGGAAACGCGGCAGGCGGTTTGCATTACATCGCAGCGGCTGCGTGATCTTGCTGGTGGCCATCGCTCTATTCACCGTGGTTTTTCTTCTCGACTGGCGGATGGCTTTGGAAGGAGGAGCCCGCCTGGCACTCGTCGGGATTAGCGTCTTTTTTCTCGCTTTGACAGGATATCTAACATGGTGGAGATATCGCCGCCCTTACGATCCCGTGTCATGCGCACTCGAGGTGGAGCGGAAGCATCCGGAGTTTGGCGGTTTGTTGGTCAGTTATGTGCAGTTCCATGACAAGGGGATCGCGCATGAGGGCGCATCGCCTTCGCTTGTCGCCGCCATGCTGCGTCAGGCGGAGGAGCAGAGCCACACGGTTTCGTTTCAAGATGTCGTTCGCTTCAGGGTGATATGGAAATTGTATCTTACGGTCATGATCACCTGCATGGCAGTGGTGATTGCTGCTGCCATGCGACCTGGATTCGCGAAGGCTTTCGTCGTCCGTCTGTTGAATCCGTTTTCTGACAAACAGTATCCCACGAGAACGGTGTTGGATGAAACCAGTGGGGATCTTGTCATCCAGCAAGGACGTTCCGTGCTGCTGCGCGCTGTGGTTTCCGGCGTGGTTCCCGAGGAGATGGCGATCCGCTTTCCGCAGCAGGGCGGGGCGGAGGAGCTGATTCGCGTGGCGAAAGGGGAATCCGCAGGAAG
>CAIVKO010000101.1 GCA_903906515.1 Akkermansiaceae bacterium | reverse complement strand
CCCGCTGAAACCATGCGGGTGGACCTGGCGATGACCCACCACCGTCATGTGAAACCACTCGAGTTCACGCCTGAAAAGCTTGAAGCCTTCGAATCCACCCTGCGTGGTGTGCTGGCCGGTGAACTTCAGCCTGCCGACCTGTAAGGATTGGCGCATCAACAAGTGTCGGAAGTCGTTAGAATAGCCGAGATACCCAACCGGGTTGGAGATCCAAGGCGAATCAATCATTAGCAGGAGGCCAAGGATGGCATTCGCATTTCAGAGACAGGTCGATCCAGAGAATGAAGCCCGGATGCGGGGTTATTACGAGACATTGTCGGAGAAAGATGGGCGACGGTTCGCAGTGCTGCAAGCCAGGCTGCTGGGGTATGGAGGAATAACCTATATTGCCGGTGTGTTAGGATGTTCGGCCAAGACGATTGAACGCGCCGCGAATGAACTCGATGGTCTTCCCAATGATCCTGCGGCAGGACGGATTCGTGCTATCGGCGGCGGTCGAAAAAAAAAATCGAATCCGAACCCCAGCTTGAGTTGAACCTGAATTCTTTTGTGAATATCAGAACGGCGGGTGATCCAGATCAACCCGATTTCAAGTCAATCGATTTTTCGCCAGCCGTAATTTCCGAGGAACTGGCGGCGATGGGGACGCCGGTCAGTCCTCCTGTCATACGTGGCTGGCTTGTCAAAAATGGTTTCGCTTTGCACAAGATGGCGAAGGTCCTCGCGGGAGGCCGATCACCGTTCCGTAACGCACAATTTGAAAAGATCAACGATTTCAAGCACCAGTATTTTCAGGCAAGCAATCCCGTGTTTTCCATCGATACCAAAGCCAAGGAATTCCTCGGACAGTTTTATCGTGCCGGCCGGGTCTGGACACAGAAGGCCACTCGGGCCTTCGACCATGACTTCCCCAGTTGGGCAACGGGATTGGTGATTCCGCACGGCATTTTCGATCTGACGCGAAACTGCGGGCACATCAACCTCGGACTAAGCCACGACACCAGCCTGTTCGCCTGCGACAGCTTTCGCTGGTACTGGAATCGGATCGGCAAACGCTGCTACCCTAACGCTACATCAATCCTTTGGCTGTGCGACGCCGGCGGCAACAACAACGCCAGCCACAACATCTTCAAGGAAGACCTGCAATCGTTGGTCAATAGCATCGGAATTGAAATCCGCGTCGCTCACTATCCCAGCTTTTGCTCGAAGTACAATCCGATTGAGCACCGTTTTTTTCCCCATGTGGGACGGGCCTGTCAGGGAAAGCTATTCGACACGCTGGAGACGGTGGTTCAACTGATGCGCCGCACCACGACCAGGACCGGGCTGAAGGCAACAGTCAACGTCATTCGCCGCACCTACGACATCGGCCGCAAAGTTGCACAAAACTTCAAAGCGAATATGACCATCCTATTTGACGATCTAATCCCCAAATGGAATTACCGTGTAGTTCCTCAATAGTTCCGACAATAATTCATTCGCCGGTCCTTAACCCAGAGTACGAAAGTCCATCCCGGGGCGTGCAGGATGAAATCAAAGCGGGAGTGATAATTAAAAAGACTAATTCGGATGGCAGTGTCTCCTTCGAATACCAGAAGAACGAATCGGCCCGCAGTCTTAGCGAGATCGAATTTACTAAGGACGGAACGCTCCTCTTTCCAGGGGCAAGCCCGGCGAGGCCATACAACGATGGCAACTACGTTTTTGCCGTCGATAAGGGGGGGAGCTTAATTCTTGGGACCAGAACAGAGAACGCCCTGCCACACCCGACACTCATTGGCGGAAAAGACCCAAGAGTGCTTACGGCCGGTGAACTTGTCTTTAAAAATGGGAAAATTGTGGAGATT
>CAIVKO010000100.1 GCA_903906515.1 Akkermansiaceae bacterium | reverse complement strand
GCTACAAGAAACCCGCAAATGAAATCACCCCAAACGACCCTTAAGTTAGCGCCATTCGGGACTGACCCCAGAGATGGCGCAGGTTTCTCCCAACCGGTTCAGAAAAACCAAGTGGTCGTCATCGGTCTCAAACACGGTCTTCCCGCCGTCACCACGAGCCATGACGTGGTATAGCGCCCCAGGATACTGAAAACGTCGTGGTCTTGCCATTGCCAATAACAACATGCTCAGTCCAATCGTCAAGTATTTTGTTTCACTGCGGGGACTGACCCCAGAGACTCTGACCCCATTCACTGACCCCATTCATTCATCCTATCTGGGGTCCAGTTCTTCAGGGGTACGCTCCACTTTTGCTTGTAAGGTCTTGATTGCGGGTTCGGTGGCGGATCGGAGATCGGGAGTTTCACTTTCGAGATGTTTGAGCAAGGCTTGGTCTTCCGAGCTGCCAAGTTGGCCGATGCTGTGGATGGCGGTTTTTCTCAGCGGAATGACCGCGTTGGTATCGGCGGCGATTTGGCGCGCAGCGGGGAGGGCATCGGTCTGCTTCCGCGCAATACAAGTGTGCAGGGCACTGATCCGGACGTCTTGCTTCGCTGCGCTATCGGCTGCCAGTCTGAGGGCCGCGCGACCGATGACCTCTTCATTGACGATCTGACCGCCGGTGCCCGTAGCGGCGGCATCGCGTTGGAGATCGTTGAGAAACAAGACGGCACTGCCTGCCGTTTCCCCGCCGTCCTTTTCTGCGAGGCGCTCTAGCAGGGCTACGATTTCACGGCGCTTTTCCGCAGAACTTTCTCGAGGATACCAAAGTGTGAGGTGCTGCATGGCATAAAGCCGGAGAATACGGCTGGGATGCTTCTCGGCGGTGGTGCGAAGGTAATCGGTGAGACTGGGAATATCTCTTCCATCCGCTTGCTTCTTGGAACTTGCGCCTTTGACACTCTCCTCCGCCTGCTGACGGAGAAGATTAAGGATGACGTTAATCCGCTCTTCCCATTCACCATCGGTAAGATCACTGGGTTTTGGCCCGGAGATAAAACCAAGCAACGATTGCACATCTGAGACCCCCAGCATCTGCTGACGCTTGGCAAGATCCACAAGAGATGAAACCGCCTGGCTGTGAGACTCACCAGTGGCGGTCGATTGTGCAAGTTCAATGGACTCGGGTGCCAGTGGCGTGGTGTGGATGTTGGAGCGCCCTTCACGGGGTAAGGGAGAAAGTGTGGGTTTTGATGGATGTAATTTGCTAGTAAGCATTCCTGATTGAAACACATACAAAGCACTACCGACCAAGAGAAAGATCACAGCGCTAGTAGAAAAGCGTTTCATGAGTGATTTTCAATTTATGGATCAGTCCCGAACTTTGCGCGGGCTTCTTCCGCACTGATAAGCCCCGATTTCACTGCCGTTCTCACGGCTTGCATCTGGGAATCCCGCCCGGCATTAGCATCGCTGGCGATGAACATGAGCACCTCGCCGTAGTTTTTGGCTACGGAGGCAGGATCCACCATCATCCGCTCCTGAATCACCATCATCGCACGATCACTCACAAATCCGGTGCGCTGGATTGCCAGCGAATCTTTTCCAAATGGAGCTGCTTTCTGGTGCAGAGCGGTGATCTGCCGCGCGATTCCCGCATCATCCATCCACGGTGGCAAAGGTCTTCCCGCACGCGAAACTTTGGCGATCATCTCCAAACCCTGCATTGTGCCCATCACATCGATCTTAGAACTGGTGAGAATATCCTTAGCAATTTCTTCAAATGCGGAAAACGACTCCGGAGTGGACACCACCCGATCTCTCATGGCACCCATAATACGACCATTCGCACTAGGGTCATCTGAGACACCCCGACGCATCGTCACCATCAGTGCGAGCATACGCTTATCATCCACAATCTTCTCGGGCATCTGGGATTTGGGTCGGTTCACTAGTTTGGCAGCACTTTCCATCAGGAACAGCAGTTCTCCTTTCGATTCAGTCGAAGCTTTGTGAAACATCGCCTCCTGCATCTCTGCAATCCGCTCGAATCGCTTCAACTCCGGCGTTCCGGGATTCACGGCATCCTTCTGCTGCCAGTTCATCATCTCGCGCAGGGCCGTCAGAGTTTCCGGCTCGGTGCGTTGCGGGTTTCCGATCCATTTGCCGATCATCTCAATGGCCCGGTCCATGCTGGCGGGCGAACACGATTGGCAGCCGATGATCTGACCAACCACACCAGTCCAATTGTCGGGGCGGCACCCTTTCGGCATTCCCTTTTCGAGAATATCTAGCAGCTTTATAGCGGCCGCCTCCTTCGCCTTCTGATTGCCAGCACGGTCATGCGGGTCGGCTGCATAAAATGGAGCCATGAGCTGGCTAACCTCATCACTGAGGATATCATAGGGGGTTCTTTCACGCGGGGCCGGTGCGGGAAAGTTAGGGCGCTCCGGACGCCAGGCGTCAGGCTTGAACCGGGCGGGGTTAGTTCCCTGCGGTTCCGTGTTGCGCCCGGGTGGAATCTGAGGAATCCCATCGGGTGAAGAAGGCGAAGTGCTCGCGTGTGATCGTAGAAAATACAGGCCACCGCTACAAGCAACGAGCATGATACCTGCGATCAGCCATATACGCTTCTTACGACAAAATCCCCAGCCAGAAACTAGCAATCCAACCACCCCCAGACCAAGCGCATACCATGCCGATGAACATGCGGGTCCGGTCTTGATAGGAACTTCACCGCCGCGTCTGGGCCTCGATTTCGCCGGATCGTTCGAACTCCCAGGCCTCCATGCGTTCGGCTTGAACCTGGCCGGAGGCGCGGATGAATTACCCATCCCTTGTCCCGGCGCATCAGCCACCGTCTCCCTCTTGAAGTGAGGGCGGGACGCTGCGGTTTTTTCAAAGAACTCCATATCCCGTTTGGTGTCCCCATATTTCTTCCGCACCAGTTCCCTGTATTCTTCCAGTAGCTCATCGCTTCCATACTCCGCGATCTCGCGTTTGAGGAACTCAGCTGGATTTGGAAACATTCCATCATACAATGTGGTGTCGGTCGCGGCCAAGACCGCAGCTTCAACGAGAGGATCGCCCCGGAATAGATCCAGAGCGCATGTCGCACTTAACAATGTAAGATCCGAATCCCTGCCTCCTGCCGACACTCCTGATTGAGATATTCTATTGAGCAAAGACTGGCGGATCTCTTCATCTGAAAATCCCTCACGGCGTGCGTTCCCATAGAGCCGCAGGGGAGCAATCGACTGCTCCTCGGGAGCCGAGTGCCACAAGATTCCATCAAAAATCACGGATCGATCCGGACTGGCTGCATTTCCCGACATAACACTTCCAAGAAGAACGGCAGCAACAAAACCGCCCAGCCCAAAACGGGGACTCTTTACGATTGATTTTTTAGACATCATTGTTGTGAGGGAAAACGATTCATATCGTCAAGCCCCGTGAGCACAGAGCCATCCTTATTATCATCCTTTACGCCATGTATCGTTCCCAATGAAATGTCTGGCTTTCCATTTGGGGCAGGATACCCATACATTAGGAGACGAGGAATCAAATTAACCTGACGGGTTGCATACGAATCCGGCAAGGAACCTGTTATGAAGGTGCCCGATGTAAAACGTGAGTAATAAGATGGCTGGCTATTAAGTTTACCATTTTCCGGCCAATCCCGCAGCGACCAACCCCTCAATGCTTTGTAACGTGGATCTATTTCCGCTAGAGTATTTCCTGCCGTATCTGTGACCTTGTCATATATATCACGAAGACCACATGCATGGCCAAGTTCATGAGCCGCAGTATATTTAAAGCGAGTTGAAGTTCCAGCATTCGTTTTACACAATATTCCTTGGATAGGACTCCCAGGTAGGAATGTCCAGCCATTATGAGGGAGCGAATTAACAAAAAGCATTCGCACTCCTGATGTAATCGGGCAATCACGTAACGCATTTTCTGCTTGAGACTCGGAGATTATATCATAGTAAGCTTCTCCGTTTCCCGAATGCCACGGCATAATCACCGGATTAAACCTAATACCAGCTTGTTTGAAAATTTCGTTCACAGGACCCACTACGGAAGCCAAAGAAGATGAACTCAGAGCCGGATTTCCAATCGTTGCAGGCGGCACTGGCGTACTGTGAGCGATAAAGACATTCATCGTAACTTCTGACCAAGCATCAAACACTTGGATTGGAAAGATGGGATCGGTATAATAATTGCCCTTTACGAGTGGAATTACGTATCCTCCACCCGCACTATTAGCTGTAAAGTCGGCCCACCGGGTTGTGCCGCTTGAGTCGGTACTCCCACAACTCCCCCGTCCGTTTGCAACCCACGTGATCTCATTATTCAATGGGGTCAGAGTACACGAGTTAACATTCTTTCTATATTTTTGATCGATTTTCCCATCATATTGTCCTCTCTGCCGTCTGAGACGGACCGGCTCACCGAGCCTGCCGATGGCATTCACGGTGTAATTGTCCTTTTCGG
>CAIVKO010000099.1 GCA_903906515.1 Akkermansiaceae bacterium | reverse complement strand
TACTTCTGTGTCCGCATGGCACCGGACGGCCTGCTCCGCGTGACCAACCCCGGCGAACATCTGATAGAAGCCTACACCACCAACGGCGACCGCGAAGTCGCATGGGGAAAAGCATCGTTCTCCATCGATGGCTTCTGCGGTTGCTGCAATCCGGTCAGCTTCGACATCTTCCCCGACGGCAGCTTCGTAACCTGCGAAAAAGGCCTACCCCGTGTGAAGCTTTACGATTCCCACGGCACCTTCACCGGCTTGGTCGCCGGTCCCGAGGCATTCCCGGAATACCTCAAGGCAGCCAACGCAGGCACTCCACACTCACTCGGCTCCGGCATCTACACCGCCATCGACCCACAAGGCCGCGTCCTCGTGCTCGACGTGGTCGGCGGCGAAGTCCGCATCATGAAACCCAAGGACTGAACCCATGCCCAAAAATCCATCCAACCTCAGCCGGCGCGACCTCTTCAAGAGCGGTGTTCGCGGCGTATGGTTGTTAGGTTTTGGCTCTGCGGCGGGTTTCCTCTCCGGACGGGAAAACACGGGTGAAACCCGCTGGCAGATCGATCCGGACAAGTGCATCCAGTGCGGCCGCTGCGCCACCGAGTGCGTGTTGGAGGTTTCCGCCGTGAAGTGCGTGCACTCCCACGGCATGTGCGGCTACTGCAAGCTGTGCACCGCGTATTTCGAACCGGAACCCATCAACCTCGACGAAGGCGCGGAAAACCAACTCTGCCCGACCGGTGCCATCGAGCGGAAATTCGTCGAGGATCCGTATTACGAATACAACATCATCCCCGACCTCTGTGTCGGCTGCGGCAAGTGCGTGAAAGGCTGCAACATGTTCGGCAACGGATCGATGTATCTCCAGGTGAACCACGACCGCTGCATCAACTGCAACATCTGCGCGATCTCGACGGCATGCCCGGCGCAGGCATTCGTCCAAGTCCCCGCTGGCAAACCGTATCTGCTGCGCGGGAAAAAGGAGGTGGCCAAATGACCCGGATATTTCTGCTAGGTATCATGGCCCTCATCCTGATGGCAGGGCTGGATGTCGCATCCGCCGTCGAGCGGTTTCCCCCACCGGATTTCTCCGGAGGACACGAGGTGCCGGTCACCGTAGTGCCAAAACCGGAACCCCGCAGTGCGGGATGGGTCGATGTCGCGGTGCTCGCGCTGGGACTCGGCGCGGCCTCATGGCTCAGCATCAGGAAACGTTCGAGGAAAGGCATCGTCATCCTGTCGATTCTCTCGTTGGCGTATTTCGGATTCTGGCGGCGCGGTTGCGTTTGTGCGATCGGATCGATCCAGAATGTCGCCCTCGGCATCGCCGATCCCGGGTATGCAGTGCCTTTGGTGGTGATAGCGTTTTTCACACTGCCGTTGGTGGTCGCGCTGATCTGGGGCAGGAGTTTTTGTTCTGGCGTCTGCCCTCACGGGGCGATCCAGGATCTGGTGCTGGTCAAGCCGGTCAAGGTTCCGACATGGCTGGATGAAATCCTGCGTGTCTTCCCATGGATCCACCTCGCCGCCGCAATCTTGTTAGCCGCCACAGGTAGTCTTTTCATCATCTGCAAGTTCGATCCGTTTGTCGGGATCTTCCGCATGGCGGGACCGAGGACCATGCTGGCCGCCGGAGCGGGACTGCTGGTGGTTTCGATGTTCGTGGGCCGGCCCTACTGCCGTTACATGTGCCCTTACGGTGCGCTGTTAGGCATGGCATCGAGATTTTCCAAATGGCGGCCTACGGTCACGCCGGACACCTGCACCCAATGCCGCTTGTGCGAGAACTCCTGTCCGTTCGGCGCACTCAATCCGCCGATGCCGGCGAAACAAGGGATCGAGCGCATCGCCAGCGGCCGCCAGCGGATCGTGATGATGGTGGTGATGCTGCCGCTCGCCGCGCTGCTCTTCGGATGGGTGGGTGGAAAAGCCGGAATCGCATCGCTCCCCGTGCATCCGGATGGCAGGCTGGCCACCCTCGTCCTCGCGCAGGAACGCGGGGAACTCACCGGCCCGGCACCGGACGAACTCGCCGCATTCCGCAAACATGGATCGGAACAACATGCGGTGTTCGCCAAGGCGCAGGTCCTCGAGTCGCGTTTTCTAACCATCGGTCGCCTGATCGGCGCGGCATTCGGACTGGCGATGGCACTCAAGCTCGCCCGCATTTTGTTCCCCGAGAGCTCGAACGATTACGAGACCGACCACGGTCGCTGCGTTTCATGCGCCCGTTGTTTTTCCGCCTGCCCTTACGAACTCGTGCGCCGGGGAATCCCGGTGGCTCTGCCAAAAGAAGGAGGAGGCAATGGCTGATCCGCATCAAAGAGGTGTCGGGCAAGATGCCCGCACCACGGTGGCCCGGGCATCTTGCCCGGAGCCTTCTTCTATCAGCCCCCGTATGATCTGGTCACAATCATTCGCCAGAATCGCGTGGATCGCCGGGGTTTTCTCGCTCATTCTCGGCGGCCTGTTGGTTTACAATTCCGTTCGCCTCTACCGTGGACCGGGCAATGGCAAGGTGCGTCTGGCGGAGGCCAGGGAACTCGCTCCGCTCAAATCCGCGCTGCGCGAGGATCCGAAAAACGATGCCCTCAAACAACAAATCCGCGAACTCGACAGGGAATTGAGGCTCGACTACTTCCGTCGCGAACAACTCGCAAGTCGTGCCGGTTGGACATTGTTAGGCAGCGCGATCGTCTTCATCACCGCACTCCAACTTGCGGCAGGATTGAGAAAACCGGTCGTCCGGATTCCCAACATCACCACCCGCCGCGAGAACCCGGTAAAAACAGCCGCGCTCGCAGCAAAAACCGTGGCAGGAACCACTCTCGCACTTGCCGGACTCGCCACCGCGCTCTTCTGGGAAACGAACAATCAATGGCAGGGCGGCTTGGCCACATCCACGAAAAATCCCGGAACCCCTGCTGCCACAGCCCCCGCCAACGATCCCGCATGGTTCCCGACTGACGAGGAGATTGCCAAAAACTGGCCACGCTTCCGCGGACCGGATGGTTCCGGCATCACCAAGCTCACCGACCTGCCGGAAACATGGGACGCACCATCGGGGAAAAACCTGCTGTGGAAGACCGCGATTCCACTGCCGGGCGAAAACTCACCCATCGTCTGGGGTGATCGTGTTTTTCTAACCGGCGCCAGCAACAAGGCGCGCGAGGTTTATTGTTTCGATGCGAAAACCGGATCGATGCTTTGGAAAGAACCCGTCTCCATACCGCAGAGCACACGCGCCGAACCACCAGAGGTGATGGAGGACACCGGCTTTGCCGCGCCCACCGCCGCCACCGACGGACGCAGGGTTTTCGCGATCTTTGCCAACGGCGACATCGCGGGATTTTCCACTGATGGAAAACGTCTGTGGGCACGCAGCCTCGGAACTCCGGAAAACATGTATGGCCACGCGACATCGCTGACACTCTGGCGCAACCGGGTCATCGTCGTGTTGGATCAAGGCGGTGCCAAAGACGCCAAATCCAAAATCATGGCGCTCGACTCCAACACCGGCGAACCCGTGTGGACCACACCGAGACCCGTCCCTAATTCATGGGTTTCGCCCATCCTCATCAAACACGATGGCCGCGAACAAATCGTCACCTCCGCCGATCCGTGGGTGATCGCCTACGATCCCGCCACAGGCAAGGAACTCTGGAAGGCAAAATGTATGAAAGGCGATGTCGCCGCCTCGCCAGCATACGCCAACGGACTCGTCTATGTAGCCAGTGATCAGAGTTGCATCGCCGCGATCAAACCGGACGGCACGGGCGATGTGACCGATAGCCATATTGCATGGCAAAACGACGAAAAAGGCCTCCCGGACACATGCAGTTTGCTCTGCGACGGACCACGAGTTTACACTTCGATTTACGGTGTTTTTCACGCATTCGATGCGCTCACCGGCAAACATCTTTGGGCGCATGATGCCAACGCCAAGAGCCAAGCCTCACCCGCCCTCGTCAACGGACGCATCCATCTTCTAACCACAGACGGAATAGAAATCATCGGCGAGGCCGGTGCGGAAGGATTCAAGGAAACCGGCAGGGCCACACTGGGTGAAGGCACAGGAGCCACTCCGGCATACGCACCGGGCCGCATCTATCTGCGCGGAAAAAAACACCTGTTCTGCATTGGAAAAAAAGATGGCAACTGACACTTCCATCGCACGCACCACGGTGGCCCGGGCATCCTGCCCGGAGCCTTCTTCCACCTACCCTCACGAACTCGTGCGCCGGGGAATTCCAGTGTCTCTACCTAAAAAAGGAGGAGGCTATGGCTGATCCTCATCAAAGAGGTGTCGGGCAGAATGCCCGCACCACAGAGCCGGATATCGATCTGAGTCATGTCGATGAGGTGGTCAAGCGCCTTGGTGGCACGGAAGATCAGGCCCTGCCGATTTTGCAGGCGCTGCAGGCACACTATCGGTATCTTCCGGATGCCGTGTTGCGGCGTGTCTGTGAACTCACATCGATTCACCCCTCGACGCTCGCCGGGGTTTCGACATTCTACTCGCAGTTCCGCCACCGGCCGATGGGCCAACATCACGTCAAGGTGTGCAATGGCACCGCCTGCCACATCCACGGTGCGGAGGACATTCATGATTCGTTGTGCGACCACCTCCACATCGGCAAGGGCGAGGATACCGATGCAGAAGGGATTTTCACTGTGGAAAAGGTATTCTGCGTCGGTTGTTGCACACTGGCACCGGTGGTGCAGATCAACGACACCAGCCACGCCCATCTCACACGGGAGAAGGCCCCGAAGTTGTTAGGAGACTTCCAGAAAAGCGAGGAACGCAAAAAAAAGCGCCGCAGAAAGATTGTAGCACCACCACCGCCCGAAAAGGTCGAGGGGGAAATCCGGATTTGCCTGGACTCGTGCTGCATCGCGAGAGGTTGCGGAAAAACCCATGAGGCGCTGCTGGATGCGGTGGCGCGCGGCGGCCTGGACGCCACCATCAAACAAGTCGGCTGCGTGGTGATGTGCGACCGCACGCCGCTGGTGGAAATCGCGCGCCCAGGCCATGCACCGGTCCAGTTTTCCGGCATCCACCCGGAGAAGGTGGAGTCATTACTGCGCGGTCATTTCAAACCCCACAGCATCATCCCATGGCTCAGGCGCGGGGCCACCTCCGCGCTCGACTGGCTCTCAGGCGAATCCGCGGCGAATCAAACCGCACCGGGCCGCACAGCAGATGACCCGAGCCCGAGAGTCGCCGCATTCTTCGGCCGCCAGATGCACATCGCCACCGAACACTATGGCAAACTGGATCCGTTAGGATTCGACGAATACCTAAGCCACGACGGATTCGAGGGAATCCGCAAATGCCTGGCCGGCAAATCACCGGCGGATGTCATCGATGAGATCGACCGCAGCGGCCTGCGCGGCCGTGGTGGAGCGGGTTTCCCGACCGCGCGCAAGTGGCGTGTGGTGGCAGGCATCGAAGCGGATGTGAAATACATCATCTGCAATGGTGACGAGGGAGATCCGGGTGCTTTCATGGACCGGATGCTGATGGAGTCGTTTCCATTCCGGGTGATCGAAGGCATGATGATCGCCGCATTCGCGACGGGTTGCGCAATCGGCTATGTCTATGTGCGCGCCGAGTATCCATCCGCCGTCAGACGTCTGCGCGAGGCGCTGCGCCTCTGCCGCGAACGAGGATGGATTGGAAAAAACATCCAAGACACCGGCTTTGATTTCGAACTCGATGTCTTCGAAGGCGCAGGCGCGTTCGTTTGCGGTGAGGAAACAGCGATGTTAGAGTCGATGGAAGGACGCCGCGGCATTCCGCGCCTCAAGCCCCCCTACCCT
>CAIVKO010000098.1 GCA_903906515.1 Akkermansiaceae bacterium | reverse complement strand
TTGAGTAAGGTGGCGTTGAGGTGGGCGGCGATCCGGGCGCACGCGGAATCGAAGGGCAGGATTTGTAAGGATCCGACGAAACGCGCCACTTTGATGCGCTCCTCCTCGCGGTGTTCGGCGGGTGCTCGGTCCACGCCTTGGAAGAGTTCGAATTCGGAGACTACGGAAATGTAGCAGTCATTTGGGTCGCATGATGCAAGCTGATCGACGACCTTTTTGCGGCCTCGCAGGACGTCGATGCAGACGTTGGTGTCGAGGATCCGCTTCACAGCACCTTCTCAATGTAGGTGGGTTTCTCGCGGCCGAAGTCCTTGCGGGAGATGCGCACGTTTTCAAAAAAACCTTCTGGCCAGCCGTTTTGGGTCACTTCCTCGATGATGATTTTCTGGCCTTCGCGATGGATGGAAACCGTGCCGCATGCCAGTTCCAATTCCTTTGGGAGTCTTACGGCGAGGGAGTTGCCGCTTTTGAAGATCCTGGTTTTCATGGATGGATGTATATACTAGTTGGGATATACAGTCAAGCAAGAAAGTCGCCTCATGGTTAATTCTTTTACTTCACGGCCTCGGGCCAGTTAGCGACGAAGCCTATGAGGTGTGCAGAGCTCTTTTATATCGGCATGACTTTATCTTGCCGCCCACAGGGTAACCAGCGACGGTCACAGACCGCCGCTACATTTTAGACCCGGCCCACAGGGTAAGCAGCGACGGTCACAGACCGCCGCTACATTTTAGACCCGTCCCACAGGGTAACCAGCGACGGTCACAGACCGCCGCTACATTTTAGATCCGGCCCACAGGGTAAGCAGCGACGGTCACAGACCGCCGCTACATTTTAGACCCGGCAGAAGGGTTCTACGGCGCGGAGTTCCGGGGTTGTGGCGATGGCGGCGTCGCGGGAGGAGGGGTTGTTGAAGAGATAGAGCGCGTATCCGCCATGGCCGCCGCCGCAGTATTTGTGGGCGATTGAGCCGGTGATTTCGGGGAGTGCGTCCATGCCTTCGTCGAGTTGGGTCGAGTGATAGAGATCGACGCCTGCGGCGAGGAGTTGGATATCGGCGTTGAGAGCACCGCCACGGGCGACGCGGGCGCTTTGGGCGATGCGGGCGTAATCGCGTGGGATATTTGAGACTCCTGGGGTATCGTGTTCGGTTCCGGTCCAATAGATGGCCATGCGGCCGGTGAGGAAGTCGCCGTTGTGTTTGAAATCGAGTATGGGTTTGGGGCCGGAGCGCCAGACGCAGAGGCCGGTTTCGCGAATGACGGCGGGGTCCTGCCAGCCGACACCGAGGTCGATTTCCGAATCCACGCCATCGCGGCCGTTGAGCAATGCCCACGCGCCGCTGCCGCCGAGGCCGGCTTGTTTTTCGTAGGGCCACTCGCGCAGTGAGACGAGCGGGGAAATGGCGCAGTTGACGATGTATTCGCCGAGTTTTGAGAAGCGCGGGACATCGAGCCAGCCGCCGGCGAAATCGACACGCAAGGGAGCTTCGGTGGGTGCCTGGACCCAGCGGACGATCGAGGAGGTGGAGACCGGTTCGAACTTTGGCGGGGTTTTGGGCAGCACGGTGTATTGGGCTCCGACCTGGGCGCAGAGTTCGCGTTTCAGATCGCCGTATTTATCGTCCTCGGTGACGATGAGGAAGTCTGGACGGATGCGAAGGAAGTCTTCTCGGAAGTCGATACCTTCCTCCTGGCCTTGGGTGATGATCACTTCATCGATCATGCGGAGGCCTTGGAGCAGGACGAGTTTGTGTTCGTCCGGGATCGAGGGTTTGCGGCGTTTGTGGTGCCACAACACCTCTGCGGAGGCGAAGGAAACGATGAGGTAATCACCGAGCGCGCGGGCTTCCTCGAAAAACTGGAGGTGGCCGGCGTGGAGGATGTCATAACAGCCTGAGACGAATACTTTTTTCATAAAGACAGAAGATTTGGAGACAGAAGACAGAAGATCAGATTTGAGAAGAAGAGGGTCAATGGTCAGCAGTCATTGGTCATTTGGGAAGAGGAAGAAAAGAGATTAGAGATTTGTGATGGTTTCTCAGATTTTTGGATTTGGATAACAGGTTTCAGTGGGCATGCCGCAGATTTTGGCGAGTCTGGCGGCGGCTATTTGGCCCAGCGCGAGGCCGGCGAGGTCGGCTAGCCAATCGAAGACGTCGCAGGTGCGGGTGGGGATGAAGGCTTGGGCGAGTTCATCGAGGGAGAGGAAGACGAGCAGGATCAACGTGGTCAGCGTGATAAAACGGGGGAGAAAGGCGTATTTTTTAGGTGAAATGGCTAGGTTGCAAAGCAGGGACAGCGTTCCGATGAGGCCGAGGTGGCCGACTTTGTCGCCGTAGGGAATGTGATCGATGAAAGCCCACCAGCGGGAACCTTCTCCACGGTCCGCGATGATGATGATGGTGATCATGAAGACGATGAACGCCAGCGCCGCGATGCGTGTTAGAGTGCGGTTCATGGGTGGGTTCCGTAGCGGGCTAGAAGTTTGTCCGCTTCGGTGAGGGCCATGGCGGTGACTTGGTCCATGTTGTAGTAGCGGTAGGTGGCGAGGCGGCCGGTGAAGCTGGTGTTAGGTTCGGTTGCGGCGAGTTCCGCGTATTTTTGATAGGCGGCGCGGGCGTCGGGGGCGGGGATCGGATAGAACGGTTCGTCGCCGGGCGACCAGTCTGCGGGGTATTCGCGGACGATGGTGGTGTTAGGCGTGATTTGGCCGGTGGCGTGTTTGATCTCGACGATGCGGGTGAAGGGGGTGTTTGCGTCCGGGTGGTTCACTTGCAGGGCGTTTTGCCAGAACCCCGGTTTGCCGGAGATGGGTTCGCGGGCGACGAGTTGCGTGGCGGTGAACGATTCCGGTTCGAATCGCAGTGATCGATAGGGCAGGGGGCCGAAGTGGTAGTCGAAGTAGGTGTCGATGGCGCCGGTGAAGACGAGGTGGCGGTAGTTCCAGCGGGATTTAGCTTCTTTGAAATCCATGCCGAGATGGAGATCGATACCGGGGGTGGAATCGATCATTTTTTCGAACATGGCGGTGTAGCCCTTGTTTGGGAGTGCCTGGAAATTTTCCGATAGATAGCGGTTGTCGCGGTTGGTGCGGATGGGGATGCGTCCGCAGACCGAGGCGTCGAGGTCGCGCGGGTGGCGTTTCCATTGCTTGAGGGTGTAGCCCTCGAAAAACAGCTCGTAGAGTTCGCGTCCGACTTGGGAGAGGATGACTTCCTCTGAGTTCTTCGGGTTTTCGATCGGGATGCGGTTTTTTTCCAGCCATGCGGAAAATTCCTCTGGGGTCGATGGGTGGCCGATGTATTCCTCGAAGGTGTTGAGGTTGATCGGGAAGCTCCAATCGCGGCCGCGGGTGTGGCTTTTGATGGTGTAGGGCATCTCGTGCCAAGCGGTGAAGCGCGAGAGGTAGTCGATGACGCGTTGGGAATTGGTGCGGAAATAGTGTGGGCCGTAGGGGTGGATGAGCACGCCGACGGCATCGGTGCAGTCGTAGGCGTTGCCGCCGAGATGCGGTCGCTGGTCGATGACTGTGCATTTCCAACCTGAGGAGGCCAGGCGCTCGGCGATGACCAGTCCCGAGAATCCGGCACCGATGATCAGGAAATCCGTGGTGGGTTGGGTGGCCAAGATGTGGTGGACCGGGGTTGAGACGCTACCGCCCTTGGTCGATCTTTTCGCGTGGAAAAGAAACCTTGTGGGAGTAGGCGTGAGGTGGGTTGGAATCGGAGTCTGTCGGGTTTCACGGCTCCGGATGAAGAAAGGGTAATGCGGCTTCAGGAGGAAACAAGCACTGGCTGGGACGCGATTGCGTGGGAAAATCGGTGGGGTTTCATGGCAGCGGGCGTCTGGGCAGGAGGATGGAAAACAGGTCCACGTCCACGGCGTGGGTTTGGCCGAGGAATTCGAGGAGGACTTTCACGCGTTCGGCCGCTGGGGCGACGGAAACGATGGTGCCGTGCATGCCTTGGAGTGGGCCGTGGGCGATTTCCACTTCGTCGCCGGACTGGATGACGGGGGAAACGGAGAATATTTCCACGTCCTCGTCGGAGCGGGCGCTGACTTCACTGCGTAGGGATTCGACGAAGGAATCGGGGATCGGAGGGATTTCCGTTCCGAATCGGACCATGCCGCGCACGCCTTGGCAGAAGGTGATGGTGCGTTCCATCTCTGCGAGGTTGAATTTGGCCAGCACGTATCCGGGAAACAGCGGCTCCACCCACCAGATTTTGCCGCGGCGGGTGGCCTTGCGGTATTTGATGCGCGGGCAGAACACCTCGATTCCCTCGAGTTCCCGGAGGTGGCCGGCGGCGATGTGCTCGCGCTTGGTTTGAGTGCGCACGCAGAACCATTGCGGAAAGTTGTTTTCGCGTGAACTCATTGGCCGAGGATTTTCTGCAGAAGGGGCAGTACGCGGCCGCCGCTGCGCATCCAGTTGTCGAGGCGATCGAGACGCTCGGAGACGAATTTTCGCTGCTCAGGATCCTCGATGTCCGTGGCGGTCTCGCTGAGGCGCTTGATCTTGGATTTGCCGCTTTCCAGGTGCGGCCGGACTTGCTCGCGGATGAAGCCGCCGACGAGGCGTTTGAGTTCGACGGCGGGTTCGTAATAGGTCCTTCGTTCGGTGGTTCCAATGACCTCTGACTCGCGCACGGCGCCGAGGCTCTTGAGCATTCGCAGGCCTTGGCTTGCGGAACCCTTGCTGATCTTGAGGCGTAACACCAGATCATCCAGAGACATCGGGGATCGGGAAATAAACAGCAAACCGTATATTTCGCCGATCGAGCGGGGTAGTCCGAGGACGCGAACTCCATCCACAAAGACCGCCACCACTTGGCGTTCCATTGGATTCAATTCCTGAGGCTCGTTCATTGCGGCGGATGATAGATAGAATCGGCGATTGTTCAATATTATTTGAACAAAAAATCCCCCATCGGATTCCGCAGGTTCAGCGTTCGCGAGTCAGGTGCACAGCCACGCACTCGGTGTCTGGCAGGATGTGTTTTTCGATGGTGATGGAAACGCGTTGGAGCGGGTGTTTTGCCAACAGGAGGTCGGCGGTTTCGCGGGCGAGGGTTTCGATCAGTCGGCGGGGTTTTAGGGCGGCGAGCGCCTGGATTTCCTGGGCCACCACGTAATAATCGATGGTGCGCGAGATCTCGTCAGCGAGTCCCTCGAATCCCTGGCTGGGGACCATTCGCACGGTGACGAGCAGGGTTTGATTTTCCGCGCGTTCGTCATCGGGCACGCCGATGAGGGTGCTGACTTGGAGGCGGCGGATCTCGATGGTGTCGGGTGGGTTCATGAAAGCAGTTTTTGGCGTCCGACTTCTTCCAGCAAGAGTCGGGTCGGTTGGTTGAGTGCGAGATTGAGGGCATCTTCGGGGGTGAGCCAGCGGAATTCCTCGGCCTCGTCGTTGAGATGGACGGCGGTGCCGGTGGCGCGGGCGAGATAGTTGAGCAGGATAAAGTGCTCCGGTCGCATGAATTCGGGTGAGTCGATGCAATCCTGGACCATGACAAATCGGATTTCGTCGAGTTCCAGAGCGGTTTCCTCGCAGATTTCGCGACGCAAGGCGTCGGTGGAGGTTTCGCCGCGTTCGATCTTACCGCCGGGGATTCCCCAGAGGTTGCTCCATTTGTGGGTGCGGAGCATCAGCACTAGGCCGCCGCCATCATGGATCAGTGCGCCGACGGTGGCGATCGGGCGGCGGACTTTTTGGCGTCGATCCAAGAGGGATCGCAGCACGCCGAGATCGGGAACCGTGAGGTCCGGGCGGACGGTGGCGAGGATTTCCGGGTGGTTGTAGCCGGTGAGCACGGCGATCGAGGAAACGCCGCCGTGGCGGGCGGTTTCCACGTCGTGGGTCATGTCGCCGATGAAGGCGGTTTCCGCGGGGTCGAGGCCGTGGTTTTCGAGGATTTGGTGGATCACGTCGCGTTTGTCAACCACCCCGGAGTAGGTTGCTTCGAAGAGTCCGCGCAGGCCGAAATCGTCCATCTGGCGCTCGAAGGCGGTGGTGTCCATGGCGGTGAGAACGAACGTGCGGATGCCAGCTGCGGCGCACCACTCGAGTTTTTCCCGCGCGTGGGGGAGGATGGTGACCGGGGTGATGGCGGAATCGAAGGCCGGGCGGAAGTGGGCCTCCAGTTCGTCGAGCGGGACGTGGGGCAGCATTTCCGTATAAAACTCGCGGTAGGGGAGTCGGAAATGGCGGCGGAACTTTTCCCGGTCCATCGGAGGGATGGCGTATTTGCCGAGCACAATGTTAGTGGCCTCGATCACCGGGCCGAGATCGTCCACCAGCGTGCCGGACCAGTCGAAGATGAGATTGCGGAACATGAAGAGGTAAAAGCTGAAGAAGTGAGCAGTGAAGAGGGAGAAGCGTGGAGCATGGAGACGCGAGACGCGAGGGAAGAGAGCGCTTGGATTGATCTTTGAGCCGCTCAAGCTCTCTGCGCTGACCAGAAGCTAAAAAGTTTCTTTTAACCCAAAGTAAACTTTACCGATTGGATGCGGTTTTCGCCGAGGTGAGTGCGGATGCGGGCGAGCAGCTCGGGTTTCATCTGTTCGAGGTGGAAGCGCATGGCGGGCTGGGTGACGCGGAGGACGAGGTGGCCGTTTTTCACCGAGACGGGTTCGGTATGGCTGGCGATGAAGTCGCCTGCGAGTTCCTTCCATGCGGAACGCACCTGGTCTTCGTGGAGGCCGTCTTCGGCACCGGCCGCGCGTAGCACGGCGGATACGAATTGGCTCGCGGCGTGAACCCCGGCATTGAGGTCGTCCGCTTCTTCGCAGCCGCGCCATTCCCGCAGAATTTCCTCACGGATTCTGCCTGGGCGGTGCTTTCGCTTCATCGGGGCGTGCGTGCGCTTATTCGTCGCCGTCGTCGCCGATGGCTTCGACCGGGCAGCCTTCCATAGCCTCGCGGCACTGGGCGGTCTCCTCGTCGTTCTCCGGTTGTTTGCTGAGGTAGGAATATCCTTCGTCCTCGGCGCGTGAGAAATTGTTAGGTGCGGTTTCGCGGCAGAGGTCGCAGTCGATGCATTGACTGTCAACGTAAAATTTGCCTATTACATTTTCGGAGTTTTTGTCTTCGCGGTCAGCCATGATGTGTGGTGGTCAGGTTCGGTGGACAAGGGATGACTTTCTCCGACCTCCGATGCAATCCGATTTTTCAGAAAGTTTTAATCGCGCATTCGGACTGGCCAAAACAGACTTCCTCTCGTAAAAGAGCGGCGAACGCATCCATGACAGCAGATCCACCACCATCACCCGAGGGTTCCTCCCTTCCATCCCGTCATCGTCCGGTTTTGGGAGATCTGGCCAAGAACACTACGGAGCTTGATTTGTGGTCCTTCGATGACGATCTCGACGATGAGGTTGTGCCCATTGTGCAGCCTCTTCCTCCGCAACCGAGGCCGTTACTGACGCAGCAGTCGGGTAACAGGGGGATTCCGGAGCGTAGGGACAGCAGGCCGGTATCTTCGAATCCAGAATCTGGCACGGAAGAAGCGCCTCCACCAGCAACGGAAGATCAGGTGAGGTTAAACGCTGGCAGGTCCCCGGATCGCAGGCGGACACTGGGTGATTTTTCAAACTCGGTGAAACGCATAGATGATTTTGACGAGTTGGAGCAGTGGGACACAGATTTATCTCAGGAGGATGACCGTCTCAATGAGTTGCCGGAAGTGCTAACGGAAGAATTGATTCGCGAGCAAATTACTGACATTCCGCAGGGCGCGCCCGTGGTGGAATCTGCGCCCGTTGGTTCTCCCGCCGCCGTTGTTTCGCCAGCGATTCTTGAAAAGCCTGCGTCCGTGGATGATGAGTTTTCCACGGTGCCGAACGATGGAGAGGAGTCGGTGTCCTTGCGCCCCCAGATGGGCCTGACGAAGGTGGAGAAGGTGGGCATGATCGTGTTGCTCGTGATGTTGGTGTCCGCCGGGTTGGTCATCTACCAGTTTTCCGTGAACCGCCTACCGACGGAATCCATCAAGGCAAAAGCGAACGACTTTCCCATCAAGGGTTCGAATCTGACGGTGACATTCTCGGAGAGTTACTGGCGTGTTCCGATCATGGATGGTCCCACTCCGGATGTGTTCCGGCGCGGCACTGAGCTTCTTCCGGTGATCGAGATCGCGGTTTCGGGAGGCAGCGGTGCGATTCGTGCCGTGTTCCGCGACGAGAACCGTAAAACCATGGGGGACTCGATCACCCGCGCTGTTGGAGGTAAGGATTTGCTCAAGATTGTCGCTACCGCGGGCTTTGAAGACATGGGCATGTATGCCGCCTACCGCACTGGCGGTAACAAACCATGGACTGTCGAGGTGCTTGAGGGTCCGTCGGCCGACGCGCCGAGTGCCGAATTCAAGAAGCTTTTTGAAATGGAACTCTCCACTGCAATTCGTTAAACATCCAATACCATGACCGAATCCGAAGTTACACCCGTCGTTCCCCGCGAGGGTTGGCACGTGATGCATTTGTTTTATCACGTTGATCACGCGCAATGGGCGCTGCTCGGCGATGACGAAAAGCGTCAGGCTAAAACCCGCCTTACCGAGCTTGTGCAGGAAATCCGCGCGACGCCGGACACCCACTTGCTGATTTTTTCGGTGGTTAGTCCCAAGGCTGACCTCGGTTTCATGCTGCTCACGCCGGATCTTCAGGTCGCCAATACCTATGAGAAATTGTTAGGTCTCTCGCTTGGCCCTGAGATGCTCACGCCTGCGTATTCCTATCTCTCGCAGACGGAGAGTTCCGAATACACCACATCGAGGGAACAATACGCCGCGGAAACCCTGGTGGGTGAGAAGGGCTTGGCCGAAGGCGCGCCGGAATATGAGACCGCGCTCAAGGAATTCGACACCCGCATGGAGCATTACCTCAAGCACCGGCTCTATCCGGTGCTGCCCGACTGGCCGGTGATTTGTTTCTATCCGATGTCCAAGCGCCGCAGCGGCAATGACAACTGGTATTCCCTGAGCTACGATCAGCGCCGCGATCTTATGTCCGGCCATGCCCGCGTGGGACGGGCCTACTCCGGCCGCATCCTCCAGCTCATCACCGGCTCGACCGGCCTCGATGAATACGAGTGGGGAGTTACTTTGCTTGCCAAGGATACCATCGACATCAAGGCGATTGTTTATGAAATGCGCTTCGACGAGGTTTCCGCACGATACGCCGAGTTTGGTGATTTTTACATAGGCCTGCAACTGCCTCTGGATGTCCTGTTCCGGCGGCTTTGCCTGTGATTTTTGGGGCATTGCTCTAAAATGCGGAGAATTGGGCAAATCAGGCATTGCGATTTAGGACCTTCTGGTCTTGAATTACCTTCGTGACTGAGAACGCGCCCCTAAAACGACCGGTGTCCATGCCCACTGCGGAAGGATATGATTTCGATGACCGCCCGTTTCTCGTATTTTGGGAAATCACCCGGGCTTGTGCGTTGGCGTGCAGCCACTGTCGTGCCGAGGCCCAGCCCCAGCGCCATCCGGAGGAGCTTGACTCCGCGCAATCCCTGCATCTGATCCGTCAGTTGGCTGAGTGGAAACCGCCGATGTTGATCCTCACCGGAGGTGACCCGTTGATGCGCCGCGACGCCATTGACCTCGTTCGTGCCGCGTCGGATGCCGGACTACATGTCGGTCTCAGTCCATCTGCCACCCAGCGGTTGCTGCAGGCGGATTTCGGTGAGCTCAAGGCGGCAGGCGTCCAGCGGATGTCGCTCAGTCTCGATGGAGCCACGCGTGAGACCCACGATTCATTCCGTGGGGTTTCCGGGACTTACGACCGCACCATCGAAGCCGTGCGCCGCGCTCATGAGGTGGGATTGGAACTCCAGATCAACACCACCCTCACTCGTGGCAACATGGACGAATACGAGGATTTCAAGCGACTCATGTTTGAGTTGAAACCGGCGATGTGGAGTGTGTTTTTGTTGGTTCCCACCGGACGTGCCGGGCTGGCAGACATGCCGGATGCCGAGGATATCGAGCGAGTTTTCGAAGACATGGCCGATCTCGTTGGCAAGGCACCCTTCGCCGTGAAAACCACGGAAGGCCACCATTTCCGCCGCGTGGTCATGAACCGTATGGGTGCCAACATCGGCCTCCATCGTCCGGGCATGAAGTCGCCTCTCGGCATTCGCGACGGTCGCGGTGTCATGTTCATCTCCCACATCGGCGAGGTTTCACCGAGCGGCTTCCTGCCGATGGTTTGTGGCAACGTCAAAACCACGCATCCCGCCGACATCTACCGCAAACACCCGCTGTTTGTCTCGCTGCGTGACAACGACGCGCTCGGCGGTAAATGCGGTATCTGCGAATACCGCCCGGTTTGCGGCGGCTCCCGCTCCCGCGCTTACGGCATTTACGGTGATCCGTTCGCTGCCGATCCCGCCTGTGTCTATCAACCGAAAGTCGCCGTCTAATCTGTAAGAAAAATCCCACTACTCCAACACAACATGATCAATCTCACCAAACTCTGGACCGGGGTCGCACAGCCTGCCGACGGTCTTCGCTACGGCCACGGTTCGGGCGGAAACGCCGTGGTTGCCCGCAAGCGCAAACCCATCACCGTGTGGAACATCACCCGCACCTGCAATCTGCGCTGCGTTCATTGTTATTCCGACTCCAACGCCCAGCAGTATCCCGGCGAACTCACATGGGAGCAGATGCAGACTGTGGTTAAAGATCTCGCCGCCTATCAGGTTCCCTCGCTGTTGTTCTCCGGTGGCGAGCCGATGATCCACCCGCATTTCTTCGACTTGGTGGACATGTCGACGGAACTCGGTCTGAAACTGACGATTTCCACCAACGGCACGCTTATCACCCCGGAAAAAGCCGCGTTGCTCAAGGCTGCCAACGTCGCATACGTCGGCATATCGCTCGATGGCATCGGTAAAATCCATGATGAGTTCCGCCGCAAGGAAGGTGCCTTCGACGCTGCGGTGCGTGGGTTCAAGAACTGTCATGAGGTCGATCAGAAAACCGGTCTGCGCCTCACTCTCACCCGTCACAACGTCCAGAACATCGAGAAGATCCTCGATTTCATCGAAGAGCAGGAAATCCAGCGGGTTTGTTTCTATCACCTTGTTCCGGCCGGTCGTGGCAGCGAACTCCAGGTGCTTGAATCCGATGAGGCGCGTGGTGCGATCGATACGCTCATCGCCCGTGTCGAAGCCTGGCACAAGCAAGGTGTCGAGCGCGAGTTGCTCACCGTGACCCAACCTGCGGATGGAGCCTATTTGCTCGTCCGTATGGAAAATGAAAATCATCCGAACCTCGAAGAGGCTCGCCGCCTGCTCGCATGGAATGGCGGAGGTGCGAACAGCTCCGGACGTGGCATCGCTAACATCGATACCCAGGGCACAGTCCACCCCGATCAGTTCTGGCAGGACATAACGCTCGGCAACGTGAAGCAAATGCCGTTCTCTGAAATCTGGGAGGGCCAAAACCCGGATTCCGCCGAGGTTCTCGCCTCGATCCGTTCCATCGGCCTGCTTACCAATGAAGAACGCCAAGCCCGGATGACCGGTCCTTGCGCCGACTGCAAATGGTTTTCCATCTGCGGCGGCGGGTTTCGCACCCGCGCGGCCTTCTGCAACGATGGCAATCTGTGGGGCTCGGACCCCGGCTGCTACCTCCGCGATAAGGAACGCCTCGTCGGCTGCGCGGTCGGCTGAACTGGGAAGCAGTGGACGATTTTCGATAAAGAGCAAAATGAACCGCAGATGAACGCAGATGGACGTTAATGTGAAGAGATTTATGAAAATTGGACGTTAACTCTCAGGCGGAGTAGCCCAATTAACGCAACTCTTTGATTATCTGCGTGAATCCGCGTCCATCTGTGGTTCATTTTTTCTTTGTAATCCAAATTGCGCATTGCCCAGCGGCGGGAGATGTCCTGAAGTCGGGCCATGCGCTACGAGCCTATTTCTGCCAAGTTTTTCATTCGCAATCGCGAAAATCTTCGCGGTCTTCTCAAACCCAACAGCATTGTCATCGTTCATGCCAATGACATCTACCCGACCAATGCGGACGGGACGATGGGATTCAAGCAGAATGCCGACCTCTTCTATCTGACCGGAGTGGATCAGGAGGAAACCGTGCTTGTGCTGATGCCGGATGCGGTGGATCCGAAGGAGCGGGAGATTCTTTTCGTTAGGGAAACCAGCGAGCACATCGCGATCTGGGAGGGTGCGAAACTCAGCAAGGAAAAGGCGCGGGAGTTGACCGGCATCGAACACGTCGAATGGACGAGCGGATTCGAGGGTTTTCTGCAACGGTTGATACTTCAGACGGAGCATGTCTATCTGGCGACCAATGAGCAGATGCGTGCCAATGTGGTGGTGGAGACCCGCAACGCGCGGTTCATCAAGGACTGTCAGGCGCGTTATCCGCTGCACCGTTACGAGCGCCTCGCGCCGTTGATGCACCGCTTGCGCATGATCAAGGACGCGGAGGAAATCCGCATTCTGCAGAAAGCCTGTGATATCACCGGTGCCGGATTTCGCCGTTTATTGGACTTCATCAAACCGGGCGTCGGTGAGTGGGAAATCGAGGCCGAGTTGCTGCATGAGTTCGTTCGCCGCGGATCGCGCGGGTTTGCCTATCTGCCTATCATCGGTTCCGGAAAGAATGCCTGCGTCCTGCACTACGTGGAGAACGACCAGGTTTGCAAGGATGGTGAGATGGTGCTGCTGGATGTGGCGGCCGAATACGCCGGATGGAACTCCGACCTGACCCGCACCGTGCCGGTGAATGGGAAATTTACCCAACGCCAGCGCCAGGTCTATGACGCCGTGTTGCGTGTTTTCCGGGGCGCTAACAAAATCCTCCGCCCCGGCAATAAGATCATCGAATATCAGAAACAGGTCATCGAGATGATGGAGGAGGAACTCATCGGACTCGGATTGTTCACCGCCGAGGAGGCGAAGAAGCAGGGTCCGGACAAGGCCTTGGTTAAAAAATATTTTATGCACGGCACCTCGCACCATCTCGGGCTTGATGTGCACGACGTGAGTCCGCCGCACCAACCGTTTGCGGTGGGCATGGTCTTCACCATCGAGCCGGGCATCTACATCCGTGAGGAAAATCTCGGCGTCCGAATTGAAAACGATGTGATCATCGGCAAGGACTCGAATTTCGACCTCATGGGCGACATCCCGATCGAGGCCGAGGAGATCGAGGCGATTATGGGCAGGGACCGCGCTCCGAGCGGTCCGTGTGCATGAGATGAGAATGATTTTGCGAATACCTTGGCTCGCGAGATCTACCCATTCTCGAAGCATTCGCTATCCATGCTTCCGGACCGCCCGGAGGTCGGATCCCTGCCTTTGTGACCGCTCGGGGGTTGGGCAGGAATAATTCACTGCACCAAATGTGCGCCTTGAGACGGGCGGGAGGCGAAGATTTGGGGAGTGATGCCGGTGGCTTTTTCGTATTCCGTGGCCAGTGTGGCGGCAATTTCCGAGGCCTTGCGGGATTCGCAGAGTGTGACGGTGGATCCTCCGAAGCCGCCGCCGGTCATGCGGGCACCGATGACGCCACCATTGCGGCCGATCTTGCGGGCGATATCGACCATGATATCGAGTTCCTTGCAGGAGACTTCGAAGTCATCGCGCAGGGAATCATGGCTGGCCGCCATCAGCGGGCCGAGGGTTTCGAAATCGTTTCTGGCAAGCGCGGAGGCGGCTGAGATGGTGCGTGAAATTTCACCCACGACGTGGCGGGAGCGGCGGTTCACCGGTTCTCCGAGTTTGTCCCAATTCGTCTGGACATCGGCTGCGGTGACATCGCGCCACGAGGCTTTGCCAAGAATGGCGAGGCCGTCCTCGGTGTGCTTGCGGCGCAGTGCGTAGCCGCCATCGGAGAGTTCGTGGTGCACCATTGTGTTGGAGATCAGCACGGTGAGGTCTGGGTTTTCGAAAGGAACCAGCTCGGGTTCGCCGGATTGGCAATCGATGAGTACCAGCCTGTTAGGCTTACCGAATGCGGAGGCGAACTGGTCCATGATGCCGCAGGGGACGTGGGCGAAGTCGTGTTCGGCTTTCTGGCAGAGCAGGGCTTTTTCACGGGTTTCGAGGCGGGTGTCCAGCAGTCCTTCGAGGAAGGTGGCGGTGGCACATTCGAGGGCGGCGGATGACGAAAGGCCGGCTCCTCCGGGAACCGACGAGAGGATGAACGCATCGAAGCCGGGAATGTGATGGCCACGGTCCTGGAAACCACGGATCACGCCGCGCAGGTAGTTTGTCCATTTGGGTTCTCCTTCTTGCAGCGGAGCGGTCAAATCGATCACCGCGATTTCCTCGCCGAGCGCGGTGCTGACGCGGGCCTGGGTGGTGCCATTGGTGCAACCAGCGATGACGATGTAGCGATCGATGGCGAATGGCATCACGAAACCATCGCAGTAGTCGATGTGCTCGCCGATGAGGTTCACCCGTCCGGGGGCTGCGGCGATGATGCTGGCCGTGGAGCCGAGGCGGTTGAGAAGACCGGTTGACGCGTCGGACACGAGGTCTGATAGATTCGGGTTGATCTGGAGCATGGCGATGTGTGGTGTCAGGTGGGTTCTGTGGTGAGGATGTGATCGAGACGGCGGCGATAGCTTTCCACGGCTTGCGTCCAGACGGAATGAATACCTTCCGCGGAGCGCAGCCACACCGCACGGTGCATTAATAGCATGGCGGGTGCAAGGTAGAGTAGCTCGGAGAGTTCGTTTTTTGTCAGACCAGCCGGGCCCAGTGAAAGGCAGCGTTCGGCGAGGATTTCCTCGGCGTCGGTGAGTTCCGCGTGCTCCAGGAGCGAGACATGGACTCCGTTGACGTAGGGGTCAACGACGGCGGCTACGATGCCGCGGCGGCTGTTCAGTGAGGCATCCAATGCGGGGTCCACGGCGGAGGTGGCGGCATCCGCCAGGAGGATCACGGCAGGTATGTTGAGTTCTTCCGGAGTGGCCAAGATCTTACGTTTTGCCAAGGCACGGCCGTAGCGAACGCGGCTGGTCCAGACGGAAACCGGCGCGGCGAGCAGCAGTCCGAGCAGGATGGGGGCCATCCATCCGGTGAAAACAAGGCTGATTTCGATTTTAGGGCTGATTTTGAGAGCGACGACCGTCCAGATCGCGCCAAGAATCATTGGGAATGCATGGAATCGGACGGCGTCTCGCCATGAGGTGCCGTCGGTTTCGCGGTTTTGGTTGCCCCAGCCGACGGCGCGGCCGAGGATGATGCTGATGACCATGAGCGTGTGAGCGGCCATGATGCAGGGGGCTAGCAGCATGGATACGACGGTTTCCATGAACGCGCCAATCAGGATGGGGAACATGCCGCCGAATGAGCGCCGGGTTTTCGGCGATAAGATCGCACCGGTGACGGCAAGGATTTTGGGCAGGAAGAGCAGCGCAAAAATCACGGCCGTGAGGATCAGGCTCTGTTGGATGCCATTGATGTGGAACCAGCGGTCCGCATAGCTCTCGAAGGGGAGTTGGCTGAGACCACTGTGATAGCGGTCCCATGCGATCCAGGTGCCTAACAAAAGGAACAGGAACCAGACCGGGCTGCCGAGGTAGGCCATGATGCCCATGAACAAGTGCATGCGCACTGAGAATGGCAGTTTACGGGCGAAAATGAGCCACATGTGCTGCAAGTTTCCCTGGCACCAGCGGCGGTCGCGGATGAGGTGGTCCATCAGCGTGGGCGGGGCTTCCTCGTAAGTGCCCTCGATGTCCCACGCCAGCCAGACTTCCCATCCTTGGGTGACCATCAGTGCGGCCTCGACGAAGTCATGGCTGAGGATGCGTCCACCGAAAGGTTCGCGGCCGGGCAGGGCGGGGAGTTCGCAAAACTCGGAGAATGGTTTGAGGCGGATCAGAGCGTTGTGCCCCCAGTAGCTGCCGCCTGCAAGCTGCCAGAAATTGAGACCGCGGATGAACAACGGCCCGTAGAGGCGCATGGCGAATTGTTGGAGGCGGGTAAAAACCGACGAGCCGCGGATGAGCTTGGGTGGGGTTTGCAGGATCCCCAGCCGCGGATAGTCCTCCATGACGCGGGTCATTTTGAGAATGTCCGCTCCGTCCATCAGGCTGTCCGCATCGAGCACGAGCATGGATTCATAGGCACCGCCCCAGGTGCGGACGAAGTCCCCGATGTTTCCGGCCTTGCGGTTTTCATTGGTCTTGCGGCGGCGATAGTAGATTTTTCCGAATGCATCCAGTCTGCGGCAGAGGTTGGTCCACGAGGTTTCCTCCATCACCCAGAGGTCGAGGTCGCGGGTGTCGCTGAGAATGAAGAAATCGAAGGAATCCAGATGACCGGTGGCTTCGATCGAGCGGTAGATCGCCTCGATGCGGGCGCAGGTGCGCACGCTGTCCTCGTTGTAAACGGGCATGACCACGGCGTGGCGGCGGGTGAGGGGGCCGGTTTTCCCCTCGGCGAGATTGGAGATGCGGACGGAGCGTTTGCGGCCGAGCAGCATGTCGAAGGCCCCGAAGATCGCATGAAACGAACCGAGCACGAGCAGTCCGTTGAGCAGCACGAAGATGGCTAACAGCGGGAAATGGGCTTTTTGCCAACCCATGCGCCAGAAGAGATCGGCCAACCACAGGCTGGCGGCGATGTTCACGATCACCACACTGCCGAAAAACACGGTGCGACGGAAAAGCGTGCGGAAGCGGCTGAAGAACAGCTTGCCGGAATCAGGAGGCGAAAGCTCGTGCGTGTCCATCAGTCGAGGAAGAAATACCAAACGGTGATGGCGATGATGCCGAGCAGCATGCCGATGAACATGATGCGCATGATGGGTTTGCGGTCCATGGTTTCCCACCATTGCGCGGCACCGCTGCCGATGGCGTTGAGTTCGAGGGGTTTCGGAACCATGGTGAGCTCATGGAAACCCGGACCTGCGGCGAGGTAGGATTTTCTCATGGCCTCGACAAATGCAGGAGGCCACGGCGATGGTGTGAGGAAGACTCCCTGCCATTTGTCCGGCATGCCGACTAACAGTAGTGCGAGGCGACCGCGCGCGGCGAGGCGGCGGTTTTCGAGAGGGACATCCAGCACGTCCTGGGTCCACTCCGCGACTTCGGTTAGAGCTTCCTCCATGGCCAGCAGACGCGCGGCTTTCTCCGGTTCAGCGGCGCGCCTTGCGGAGGCCCGCCAGAGGATGCTGCGGACGAGTTCTGCGACGAGCAGACGATTCCTCAGGCGCAGGGCCTGCAGGTAGGCTTCCACGGCTGCGTATGCCTCTTCCCATTCGCTGAGTTCCTCCTCGTTGAGCGGGCGGAGGGTATTTAGGGAGTGACGCGCTGGACCCATGTTTCGGTGAGGAAATTTTCTCCACGTTTGAGGCAGCCGCGGAGTTCGACAGTGCCTGCTTCGGAGAGTTTGCCACCCTCTGCAGCGGGTGCGATTTGGAAAGACACACGCCAGCGTTCTTCCGGCATGGTCTGCACGGTGATCGCTTGAATCTTGATTTTTTCCGCATTGGTTCCCACGGCTTCGATATGGGCGGTGATTGGAATTTCGCTGTCTTTGCTCAGGTTGGTTCCTGCAAATTCGACGACCATGGTCCGTAGTTCAGACTGCCCATCGTGGACTCCGGTGCGGGTGGCCACCACATAACCGCCGGCCTCAGACGGGTCTTTGTCGGTGGTCCAATGTTGGCGGTAGGAAAACTCGATGCGATCTCCCGGTTGCGGGATTTTTTCCGGTTCCCACATGGCCACCACGTTCTCATCGGATTCCTTGGCGGTGGGGAGTTCTAACAGCAGTACCCGTCCCGAGCCCCAATCCGAGGTGGGCTCGATCCACAGTGCCGGGCGTTGGTGGTAGGCTGCCTCGTTGTCTTCGTAGGCGCTGAAGCGGCGGTCGCGTTGCAGCAGGCCGAAGCCGTCGCACTTGTTCATTTTGAAAATGGTGAGTTCCAATTTGCCCGAGTCATTGCTGAGCGGCCGCCAGATGCGTTCGCCGGTGCCCATGCGGATGGAAAGTCCATCGGAATCATGCACTTCCGGGCGGAAGTCGTCGAAACGCCGCCGCGAGTTCTCGCCAAACCAAAACATGCTGGACATCGGCGCGATGCCGACCCGCTGGACCACGTTGCGGGTGAAAAGCACGGCTTTCACATCGACGATGGTGTCATTTCCCGGACTTACAGTGAAGGCGTAGGCACCTGCATAGGACGGACCATCCAATAGGGCGTAAAAGCGGGCGCTGGTATCTTTCGGGTCGGGTTTGCGCAGCCAGAACTCGCGGAAGCCGGGGAATTCCTCGGTGGTGCCTTCGATGCCGGTGTTCACCGCGATGCCGCGTGATGAAATTCCATAGCGTTGGTTTTTTCCGAGCGCCCGCCAGTAGCTGGACCCTTGGAAGGAGATGAGTTCGTCAAAGAGCTCCGGCTTGTTCACCTGCGCATGAAGACGGAATCCGGAAAACCCGCCATCCGCCGGGAGATCCCCGCGTTTTTTCACCTGAGGGCCGTAGTTGAAATACGCCTCCGCCATGCGGATCTGCTGTTGGTGTGTGCTGGTGAATTCGTTGAGGATGACGGGGTCCTTGTATTGGTAACCCGGGTGGAAAAACATTGCTCGGAAGGGCAGCGAGTCCGCAGCCCACAAGGCTTGGTTCGGATTAAATCGGATATCCTGGTATTGGTCGTAGGTTAGCTCCTTCATCCACGCCGCAACACCCTCCGGATTCGGGGGCGAATAGGGTTTATTTGCCAGATCCCTCGCCCGGCTCTGAATGGTATCGAAACCAACTTCCTCGCGCTCCCAGGTTTGGCCCCATGCGGAAATGGTGAGGGCGATTGTCGTAATGAGTGTTGAAATCCTTCGCACAGGGCATTCATAAGACGTTCCGTAGTGTTTCGTCAAGGAAGGCAATTCGGAATTATTTCATTAGAAATCGCCGGGTTTTCCAACCGGGGCCGCCTTCGCCTTCGGAAGCATCAAACAATCGCGTTGGCGGACATCACTTCCGAATACCAACGCGCGCTGAGCTTGGGCGTTCGGCGCTGGGTTTTAAAATCGCAGTGAACGACCCCGAAGCGGATGTCGTAGCCATCCTCCCACTCGAAATTGTCCATGAACGACCAGAGGAAATACCCTTTCACTGGCACACCATCGCGGATAGCGCGGTGGAGTTCGCGCAGGTAGTTTCTGACGTAATCCCGGCGGTGGAGGTCGTGAATCGGGGTTTTTGAGTGCGGTGGATCGAGGTATCCGGCGCCATTCTCGGTGATGTAGATGGATTTCACTCCGTAAATCTCTGCCACCATGCGCGGCCCCCAATACATCGATTGCGGCGTGTGGCGCTGCCATACCGCATCGGTGGTCGGAAACGACGGCGGAAACGGCAGGACTTCCGGGTGTCCGTTTTTACCGGCTTTGACGAAATCCCCCCAATAGACGTTCAATCCGAGGAAATCCGTCGGTCGGCTGATGTGTTCGAGGTCGCCCGCAGAGAACTTGGGGGCATCGGCACCGGCGGCGCGGAGGTATGCGGGGTTATAGCGGCCTTTGAAGATGGGTTCCAAAACGCGCGTGTTGGCGGTGACGAATTGGGCCTTGGCCGCGGCGATGTCCGCCGGGGTTTCGGTGAGCGGGATCGAGTTTTCGATGTTGTCGGTGATGCCGACCCGGGCTCCCTTGCCGCCATGTTCGCGGACGGCCCGCAAGCCGTGGCCGTGGGCTAACAGCGCGTTGTGATACGTCTGATTGACAATCTGCTCAGGGAGTTTCAGTCCGGGAGCCTTAAGGCCTGTGCCGTATCCCATGCGGGTGAAGCAGACGATTTCATTGAGGGTGATCCAGTTTTTCACCCGATCGCCATAGGTAATCACGATGGTGTCGGCGTAAGTGGCAAAGGCATCGGCGGTGCGTCGGTCGCGCCAGCCCCCGAAGTCGTCCTCTAGCGCCTGTGGAAGATCCCAGTGAAACATCGTCACCCACGGGGTCAGGCCATGGGCGAGCATCGAATCGATGAGGCGCTGATAGAAATCGAGTCCCTTGCGGTTCACCGCGCCGCGGCCGGTCGGGAAGATGCGCGGCCAGGCGATCGACAGGCGGTAATTTTTCGCGCCGAGCGCGGCCATCAACGCGAAGTCCTTTTTGAAAAGGTGATAGTGGTCGCAAGCCACGTCCAGATTGTCGCCATTTTTCACTTTACCGGGTTGGCGGGCGAAGGTGTCCCAGATCGAGCTGCCTTTGCCGTCGGTGAATGCGGCCCCTTCGATTTGCGGTGCGGCAGTGGCGAGTCCCCAGACAAAATTGCGGGGGAATTTGAGCGGTCGGGGATGGATGGCCATGGCGGAAGAACTACAGACTCATTCCACCACGAGACCTGCTGAGAGTAAAGTCCGGTTGTCTGAGGGTCTGTCTGAATATTGGCCAAGGCTGCGACTCTTCAAGGCAGGGACCGTCTCTCCGAGCGGTCCGCGCGCATGAGGTGTGAATGAAAAGAGAATGCAGAGTTCTACAGATCATTCATTCGCACAATCATTCGCCCCCATGGGCTGGACCGCCCGGAGGTCGAGTCCCTGCCTTGGCTTGCCAGCCATCATTCTTCCCATTGCCTCGTCATAGAATCGGAGCGCCGCAGAGACAGTTCGAGGTAAATTGCACTTCTTTATTCCC
>CAIVKO010000097.1 GCA_903906515.1 Akkermansiaceae bacterium | reverse complement strand
GTATCCGGTCGCAGTGCCCCAGCCAGTTCCTCCACCCGCACCCGACCATGCTCGTCACAAGAAAGCCAGGAAACCTCGAAGCCCCGTCGCTGCAGTTCTTCCACCGGTTCCAGCACCGCCTTGTGCTCAATCCGCGTGCTGATCACATGCCGTTTCCCGTTTTCAGCGCCCCATTCGGCCAACCCGAGGATTGCCAAATTGTTGCTCTCCGTCGCCCCGCTGGTGAAGATCACTTCGTCGCGCTTCGCGCCCACCACCGCCGCCACCTGGTCGCGGGCCTTCTGCACCGCCTGCTTGGCCCGCGCACCGTATTCGTGCGTGCGGCTGCCCTCGTTGCCAAATTCTTCGGTGAGGTAGTGGAAGAGCACCTCCCGCACCTCCGGATCAAGGGGTGTGGTGGCGTTGCAATCGAGGTAAACCGGAGTCATGGGCAAGCAATTGAAAAAAATTGGAATTTTTGTTTGGCATACTGGGACTATTGTTTTACCATACACGCGCCTTCCGGAAAACACCTCCCGCCCGAAAATTAGCCAAATTCGAGAACCATGCAACGCCAAACTCATTTTCCCTACGCCCCTCTGATTGCCGCCGCCACGGGCGTGCCGGAGAGCCGGCTTGTGATCCTGGAGAACCTGATGCGGGACGAGATTTTCCACAGCACGCTGGATTGGCAGAACGCGGAAGAACTCGCCGCCGGAGCACGAAAGGCGCATGACCTATACCAATCCGCCCCCGGTTATTTCGATGGCGTGCAACTCTTGCATCTGGCTGAATTTCGTTTGGCAGGACTGGAAGAACGACTCGAAAAAGCCCGCAAGGCCGCCGACCCGGTGAAAACCATCGAACTCGAAACCAAAGTCCGCCTCGCCCGTGATTCCGTCCGCACGGCACGGGAAGCGCTCCCTCGTCTCGCCGACTTTTACGGCCTCTCCTGAAATTTCCCAGACATCCATGGACACCGTCCCCACACTCAGCTTCCCCGTCATCCGCGGCATTCAGGCGCGGCGAGAATACTACGTCGCCATGTGGAGTCTGCGGATGATGCGACAAATCTCAATTTTCAACGAGGATGAGCTGCCGCCCGAACTTCGTGCCCAGCGCATCCTCAACAAAGGCCGCATCCCGGAAATCGCTGGCTACATCATCGACAACCCGGACGATTACGTCTTCTCCGCGCTCACCGTCTCCATCGACTCCGAGGTCGAATTCGAAGCCCTTGGCGAGCAGGACAAACTCGGCATCCTCAAGGTGCCCATGGATGCCAAGTTCATCATCAACGACGGCCAGCACCGCCGGGCCGCCATCATCGCCGCACTGGAGCAGCGCCCGGAACTCGCCCACGAGACCATCGCGGTCGTATTCTTCCTAGATATTGGTCTGGAGCGCTGCCAGCAGATGTTCGCCGACCTCAACCGCCACGCCATTCGCCCCAGCCGCTCCATCGGCCTGCTTTATGACCACCGCAACGATCAGGCAAAACTCGCCAAGTTGGTGATTCTCAAATCCGCGTTCTTCAAGGAAATCGTGGACATGGAAAAATCCTCGCTGGCCCCGCGTTCGCGCAAGCTTTTCACGCTCTCGGCCTTCTACAACGCCTGCGCCGACCTCGTCGCCGATCTGGCCACCGGTGACCTCGGCGATGACGCCAAGCTTGCTCGGGATTTTTGGGAGCAGGTGGCCACCCGCTTCCCGGCTTGGGCGCAGGTTCGCGAGGGACGGATGCCCGCCAGCGAGGTACGCGAGGGCTTCATTCACTCCCACGGGATCGCCCTCCAGGCCATCGGCAAAGCTGGCAACGCGTTGCTCAGACTCCATCCCGACGACTGGCAGCAGCGCCTCTCAGCTTTGGAAAAAATCGACTGGTCCAAGGCCAACGCCAAGGTTTGGGAAGGTCGCGCCCTGATCGGCGGCAAGGTCTCCAAAGTCACCACCAACATCATTCTCACCACCAACGTGATCAAGAAAGCTCTCGGCTTGCCCCTCGAACCCGACGAGCAGAGGATCGAAACCGCAACGCGCAAGCGAGACCTGAAATAATCCCCTCGCTCCGCCAGGCTGATCAACTCACACCCCATTGTCCAATGCCCCTTCCCATTAACATTACCGCCCTGCTCGCCGGTTCGCTGGTGGAATCCGAGCGCCTTGAGTTCAAGGAGGGCTGGAATCCTGAGGCGGTGCTGCACACCCTTTGTGCGTTTGCCAACGACTTCCACAACTTCGGCGGCGGATACATCTTGATTGGCATTGCCGAAAAGGACGGGCACGCACAATTGCCGCCCGTCGGGCTCGACCCGAAACACATCGACGCCATCCAAAAGGAAATTCTCAACCTCGGCCACTCCGCCATCCAGCCCTACTACCATCCGGTGATGGAGCCGGCCGTGATTGATGGCAGGCACATCCTGATTCTCTGGGCCCCCGGCGGACCCACGCGCCCATATAAAGCTTGGACCACGCTCGGCAGCAAAACCACCCACGAATGGAGATACTTCATCCGCAAGGGTTCGAGCAGCGTCCGTGCCAAGGGTAATGACGAACGCGAGCTGCTCGCGCTGGCGAACACCATTCCCTTTGACGACCGGGTGAATCATCAGGCATCGCTGGCCGATCTGGACTTGGGCCTGATCCGGACGTTTCTCCGCGCCATTGGCAGTGACCTTTACAAAACCTCCGCAAAGATGGATTTCGAGGCGCTCTGCCGGCAAATGCAGATCGTCGATGGGCCACCCGAAGCACCGCTTCCCCGCAATGTCGGCCTGCTCTTTTTCAACGAGGAGCCTCACCGTTTCTTCCCCCAAGCCCAAATTGATGTCGTCTATTTCCCCGACGGTGCCGGCGGCGACCGTTTCGAGGAGAAAATCTTCCGCGGTCCGCTCGACCGGGCGTTGCGCGAGGCACTGGCGTTCATCCAATCCCGCTTTCTCGGCGAGCGCGTGATCAAGCATCCCATGCGGGCGGAGGCTGAGCGCTTTTTCAACTTCCCCTACGAGGCCCTTGAGGAATCGCTTGCCAATGCCGTCTATCATCGGGGCTACGACGAGCGCGAACCCATCGAGGTCCGCATCAGCCCCGAGGAAATTGTCATCGTCAACTATCCCGGCCCCGACCGCTCGGTGCGGCTTGACCAACTCCGCCAGGGCAAGGCCGTCCCACGGCGCTATCGCAACCGCCGCATCGGCGATTTCCTCAAGGAACTTGAGATCACCGAGGGGCGCTCGACAGGCATCCCGAAAATCCTACGGGCGATGAAGAAAAACGGGTCGCCTCCGCCCGAATTCGAGTTCGACGAGGACCATTCCTATTTCCTGGTCCGACTCCCGGTGCATCGGAAGGAGAAGGCGATTCCTCGACAGGAGGGAGCGCCCCCGCAAGGCACCGGGGCAGTCACCGACCCAGTCACCGACCCAGTCACCGACCCAGTCACCGACCCAGTCACCGACCCAGTTTATCGCGTGGTCCAAGCCCTTGCTGCTGGTGAATTGTCACCCTCCGCACTATGGACCCGGCTAGGCCTGAAACACCGCTCAACTTTCAGGGAAAACTACCTTCGCCCGGCTCTCACTCAGGGTCTCATTGAATCCACCATCCCCGATAAACCCAACAGCCGCCTCCAAAAATACCGCCTCACCGCAAAGGGAAGAGCCCTTCTTCCATGACGGCGGCGTAACTCTCAAATTTCAGCTCTTACCGTTCTCATGCCTGCAAAAAGCAAAACACATCCTCCTCCGGCAGCACCGCCCCCAGACTCAAAGGTCAAGCCCGTAAGGGACTCCGCTTTCAACGAGATCGGCTTTCAGGCAACCATTGATGCCCTGTGCGAGGAAGTGCGGGAACTCTACCTTGCAGATGACGTGCCATGGATACTGGGATACTCCGGCGGCAAGGACTCCACCGCAACGCTCCAACTAGTTTGGACGGCCCTCAATGGATTGCCGCCCGAGCAACGCAAGAAAGTGGTACACGTCATATCCACCGACACACTGGTTGAAAACCCGGTTGTTGCCGCGTGGGTCACCAACTCACTCTTGGTGATGAAATCGGCTGCCGGCGAACAGAAACTCCCAATCAGAACCCACCGCTTGACTCCAGAAGTAGCCAATACCTTTTGGGTCAACCTCATTGGTCGTGGCTACCCCGCCCCCCGCCACAAGTTCCGGTGGTGTACCGAGAGACTGAAAATCCGTCCTTCCAACACCTTCATCAATGGCATCGTGAAATCGAGTGGTGAGGCGATTCTCGTTCTCGGCACCCGCAAAGCTGAGAGCACGCGCCGTGCGGCCAATATGAAAAGACACGAGAAAGGCCGGGTTCGTGACCGGCTCAGTCCAAACTCAAGCCTGCCGGGATCGCTTGTTTATTCGCCCATCGAGGATTGGACCAACGACGACGTATGGTTCTACCTGATGCAGCAGAAGAACCCATGGGGTTACAACAACCGCGATTTGCTAGGAATGTATGCCGGAGCATCCGCTGACGGCGAATGCCCGCTCGTGGTCGATTCATCAACCCCGTCCTGCGGAGATTCCCGCTTCGGTTGCTGGGTGTGCACCTTGGTTGAACAGGACAAGTCGATGACGGCGATGATCCAGAACGACGAGGAGAAGGAATGGATGATGCCGCTTCTTGATTTGC
>CAIVKO010000096.1 GCA_903906515.1 Akkermansiaceae bacterium | reverse complement strand
TGATTGCCGGAAAATCCGTTTCCATCGATTACGGCGACGGCGCGGGCATGAATCTACTCAATCTAGCAACTCTCGCCTGGGATACCGGCCTGTTGGATGCCACGGCTCCCGGGTTGTTGGAAAAACTCCCGACTCCTGCGGTCGCCACCGGCATACAGGGGCTCGTTTCACGTTATTTCGTCGAAAAATTTGGTCTTGCCGCGAGTTGCCGCTGTGCCCTTTTCACGGGGGATAATCCGGCGTCACTTGTCGGCATGGGGGCTACCAGACCGGGCAACATCGTGATTTCCCTCGGTACGAGCGATACGTTTTTCGCCGCGATGCCGGGGCCAAAGACCGATCCAGCGGGATTCGGCCACGTCTTCGGAAATCCCGCTGGCGGGTTCATGTCGTTGATCTGCTTCCGCAATGGATCGCTCTCCCGTGAGGCGCTGCGCGACCAACTGCGCCTCGATTGGAGTGCATTTGATCAAGCCGCGCTTGCCGTCACCCGTGATGCAGCAGGCACCAATCTCATGCTGCCGTTCTACGGTCCCGAAATCACCCCGCGCCGCGACTTCACCGGCCCGGTTCTATCAGGCACGCCTGCTTTCGAATCCGGCGCGGAACCGGCCTTGCAGGTGCGTGCTTTGTTAGAAGGCCAGTTCCTCAACATGCGCCTCCATTCCCAATGGATGGAAGTCAAAACCGACCGCATCCGCCTGACGGGTGGCGCTTCGAAAAACAACGGAATCGCCCAACTCGTCGCCGATGTTTTCCAAGCACCTGTCGAGCGGTTGGATGTCTCGAACTCCGCCGCTCTTGGTGCCGCCCTGATCGCAGCCGCTGCGGACGGTCATGATCTGCCAGCCATGCAGGATGTCTTTTGCCAATCCTCTCCGGGTTCCTCACTCATGCCGGATTCCACGCTTGGACCGGTCTATCAGAATGCAGTCGGCAACTTCGCCAGCCTGTTGGAGGGCTGTCGCTGAGATTCATTCATTAGATTCCATCATCTCGCAAACCCCACAATACCATGACACGAAAAGAACGCGTAATCACCGCCCTTAACCACCAGCAACCCGATCAAGTTCCGATTGATTTCGGCAGCACCTTCATTACCGGCATCCATTGCTCGGTGGTGGCGGCATTGCGCGATCATTACGGGCTGGAAAAACGACTGGTGAAAGTCTGCGAACCCTTCCAGATGCTCGGCGAAGTCGAGGAAGATCTGATGGATGCGATGGGCGTGGATGTCGTCAGCATTTTCCCGCGTTACACGATTTTCGGGTTTCCCAACGAGAACTGGAAATCCTGGCGATGCCCATGGGGGCAGGAGGTCCTGGTTTCGGATCATTTCCGCACCATCGAAAAGAGTGACGGCGTGTATATCTATCCGAAAGGTGATACCTCAGCGCCGCCAAGCGGACACATGCCGACGACCGGGTATTTCTTCGACTCGATCATCCGTCAGGAACCTTTCGATGAGGACAACCTCGATCCATCGGACAATCTTGAGGAGTTCAAGCTGATGAGCGAAGATGATCTGGCTTATTGGCGTTCCGAAGCAGACCGTCTGCGCGGCACGGACCGTGCGGTGGTCACGCACTTGAACGGCACCGGCCTGGGTGACATCGCGTTGGTTCCCGCTCCGTTTCTCACGCATCCGAAGGGGATCCGCGATGTGGCGGAATGGTATATGGCCACTGCGTCGAATCAGGAATACGTGGATGAGGTCTTCCGTCGCCAGAGCGACATCGCCCTTCAAAATCTGGCGTTACTCGCCGATGTCGCGGGTGACGTGTTGGATGTGGTGGTCGTGTGCGGCACGGATTTCGGCACGCAGGAATCGACGTTTTGCTCGACGCGCACCTACGACCACCTGTGGATGCCGCATTATCGCAAGATGAACGACTGGATCCATGCCAATACCAAATGGAAAACCTTCAAGCACTCGTGCGGGGCGGTCGAGGAGTTCATCCCGCATTTTGTGGAGTCCGGTTTCGACATCCTCAATCCGGTGCAATGTTCCGCGCGGGGGATGTCTGAGGACATTCTCAAGTCCCGCCACGGCGACCGCATCACATTCTGGGGCGGGGGAGTAAACACCCAGAAGACCCTGCCATTCGGCACGCCGGCCGAAGTTCGCGCCGAAGTGCTCCATCGTTGCGAGGTCTTCTCACCCGGCGGCGGCTTCGTCTTCAACTCCATCCACAACATCCAGGCGCTCACCCCGGTGGAGAATGTCATCGCGATGGTCGAGGCTCTTAAGGAATTCAACAACAGGAAGTGATCCATGAGCCTCTCATCCGTACGCACTAATTGGAGTTATCTCCTGCCCATCTGTCTTGTCGCGACCTTGGGCGGTCTTTTATTTGGTTTCGACACCGGGGTTATTTCCGGGGCAATCGAGCCGATGACCGCCAAGTTCGGGCTCACCAGCGCGATGAAAGGATGGGCCTCCGGCTGCGTCCTTTTGGGTTGTGCGTCCGGTGTGTTGGTCGTGGGCCCTTTGTCCGACCGCTTCGGTCGCAAGCTCGCGATGTTTCTAGCAGCTGTCATGTTTTTCATCTCTTCGGTGGGAACATCGATTCCGAATGACATCCTCACCTTCATCATCTTCCGTTATATTGGCGGGATCGGCATCGGCATCGCATCCATTTCCACACCGATGTATATCGCTGAAATCACGCCGGGCAGTGTCCGCGGGCGAATGGTGGCGGTCAACCAGATTGCCATCGTCGGCGGCTTGGCGCTGGTGTATTTCGTCAACTATGGCATCGCCACCAAGGGGCCGGAACACGCCGGTGTTCCCGTTGCTTCGGCAGTGCTCAAGCGCATCAGTGAAACCCCGCAGTCCATCACCGTGTTAGATCCGGCGGGCGGGGTGATCCAATTGCCTGTCGGCAGTGCGGGAGACATCAAGCCCGGCATGGATTGCTCACTAGGGCTCCTCACCAAGGCGGAGCAGGGAAAACCCACTCCGTTGGCGCTGGCGGTGATTGATTCGGTGGAGGAAAACCAATGCCGGGCCACGCTCATTCCTGCGGCCCTGCCGCATGTGGACTGGGCAAAGTTTTCCACCGCTGCAGATGTCTATCCAAGGGCGGTTGTGAGTGTGCTTACACCGGCGGCGAGTTGGAACACCCACACCGGGTGGCGCTGGATGTTCGCCGCAGGCATTTTGCCGTCCATTCTTTTCGCCCTGCTGCTGCTGGCCATTCCGGAAAGCCCGCGATGGCTCATCGAACGCAAGCGTGATGACAAGGCCTGCGCCGTGCTCACCAAAGTGGCCGGTGAGGAATTCGCTGTGGCGGAGTGCGTGGCCATCCGCAACTCGCTGGTCGGCGAGCAAGGCACATGGAGGGAGTTGTTCTCGCCCAGGCTCCGCTTGCCACTCGTCCTCGGTATCCTGCTGGCGATTCTCCAACAGGTCACTGGCATCAATGTGTTCATGTACTTTGGCACCACGATTTTTGAAAACATGAGTGCCAAGACCGGCATTGAGGTCGGTATGCTCAACCAAGCCATCATCGGCGGTTCCGGCGTGATCTTCACCCTGATCGCCATCGCCACGGTGGATCGCTGGGGCAGAAAACCACTGATGTTTCTCGGTGCGGCCGGCATGTTTGTGAGTCTTGTCGCCATGGGAGCGATGGCCCAGTTGATCAAGGATCCGGCATCGGCCAGTTCGCTCATGCTCGTCTTCATCATCCTTTACATGGCCTGCTTCAGCCTTTCGGTGGGACCGGTGGTGTGGGTGATTCTATCGGAAATCTATCCGACAGCCGTGCGCGGCCGCGCGCTCGGGCTCGCCACCTGCTGCCTGTGGCTGGCGGATTACGCGGTGACCCAGACTTTTCCGATGATGGACCAGAATGTGGCGCTCATCGCACGCTTCAACCACGCCTTTCCGTTTTATGTCTATTCCGGCTTTTGCCTCGTGTTGCTGCTGGTGATGCGTTTCATGCCGGAGACCAAGGGCCGTTCGCTCGAAGAGATCGAAGCACACTGGCACGCCGGAAAATGACGCGCCCCGTCCCGCTTTTTGAAATGAACAGGGAATTGCAACTGATCAACCTTGCATGACAAAGGCACGAGATCGTGCTCAAGCATGCCGTTAACGCACTTCTTTAGATTTCCAAAACGAGAGATTTGGCAATGGGTCAAATCTCACACGTTTTTCCGATCATTGACCGAAAATCCGCCGAATTATCCGCTTGAGCTTCGAGGTCGGAGTCGAGGTGATAAGTGGCGCGGTCTCCGGTTTCGACTCCGGTTCCTGCAACTTTTTGGTGCTCATGGTGTAGTCACCGACCGGCACCACTTGTTCGCAATGGGGGCACGGCGCCATGGTCCCACGGTATTTTTCCTTGGCCTCGATCCTGCCGCCACACCGCGAACAATGGAACTTGAACAAGTAGTCCTTGGGGTCAACCGCCACGAACTTGTGACCGCAGGAAACGCACTTGATGGAAATCCCCTCGTAATGCGACGGCGTTTTATTGATCGACCCGCAGGAGGTGCATGTGGCGTTGAATATCATGATCTGATGGGTGCTGGAATTTTAACTCTGTATCCGCCGCGGGGCTGCCTGATGGCTCGAAAGCTCGCCCGATGCAACTTAAGTCATTCTTTAGCCCGATCCCCACACCGGGGTCAATCCCAATTCACATGATTCCGTGGTGTACAGGACAATAGATTCATCCTGGAAATAGTGCAGTCGCCACTCCAATCTGTCCAGGAACCTCCTTTCCCCGGCTTCTGCATCAGCGCCAGGAGTTTCTTTGCCTCAAGAAAGGGAAGGCACTCACTGTATGCGGATAGATCACTCATCATTCAATGAGGTTTGTGTTTGGTGTGGATGATGTATCACGAATCAAGATGCGGAGTCAATGACGTCTATCTTGGAGTTTCAGTGATGATAGATGCGGATGCCGCTTGTAGCGGCGCTCTATGAGCGTCGATGCGAATGAAATGCGCGAAGCTCATCGTTGGCTTTTCTTAGACACCCCACCCTCGGGGAAAATCAGCGGCGGTCATAGACCGCCGCTACATGTCGACGCGCAGCCAGCGTGATCTCTTCAATCTCGGCTTCCTGATACGCTTGTTTTCCATCATGCGCCCACACCGTGCCCGGCCATGCGGGATCGCCCGTTGAACGACCGACGATATGAATGTGCATTTGCCGGACCTGGTTTCCGATGCAGGCAACGTTGAGTTTTTCCGGTTTGAAATGGTTTGAAACAAACATCGATACTTCTCTAACCGCCGCCATCACCTCGTTGTATCGCTCCGGTGAAAGCTGATGCAGGTCCTCGATTCCATCCTCCACTTCGGGCACAAGGATCAACCATGGGAACAACGCGTTGTTTTTCAGCAGCAGGCGGCAGACGCCGATCCGGCCGAGTTCGAATCCGCTGGCCGCGAGTTTGGGATGCAGGGAAAATGCCATGGCGTAACCATGCCATAATCCGCTTGCCTGTCACGGCGGATTCAACCCGAACTTCGAAGTTGAATGGTAAACTTGGGCGATTTGAACCACAATGGTAGCGCAGCGGACATGGCCGTAGGCAAAAGCACTGAGAACCACTGAAAGAACTGAATGATAAGAGGACACTAAGATGTTCACTTTTCTGTGCTTCCCAAATATTTTTCAGTGACCTCAGTGGTTCTCAGTATTTCAGTGGTTCCCAAAGCGGATTATGGTTTTGTCGCCCAAGCCACGGACCACCCAGTATGCACAAAAAACGGCGGCTCCCGTTAAGGAACCGCCGTTGGGAATGGATTCAAATGAACCGTGGATCAGATGCCCTTTTTCACCACGTCGGTGAGAAGGTCGATCACGCGGTTGGAGTAGCCCCACTCGTTGTCATACCAGCTTACGAGCTTGAAGAACGTCGAGTTGAGTTCGATGGAGGAACCTGCGTCGAAGATCGACGAGGCCTTGCTGTGGATGAAGTCGGAGGAAACCACTTCGTCTTCGGTGTATTCGAGAATACCCTTGAGGTAGGTTTCGGAAGCCTTCTTGAGTGCTGCCTTGATTTCGGCAAGCGAGGTTTCCTTGACGGTCTTCACGGTGAGGTCCACCACGGAGACGGTAGGAGTCGGCACGCGGAAGGCCATGCCGGTGAGCTTACCCTTCACTTCCGGGCAAACAAGCGCGACGGCCTTGGCGGCACCGGTGGTGGATGGGATGATGTTGAGAGCGGCGGTCCGGCCACCCTTCCAGTCCTTCTTGGACGGGCCGTCCACGGTCTTCTGTGTGGCGGTGTAGGAGTGAACGGTGGTCATCAGGCCTTCGGCGATGCCGAATCCTTCCTTGAGCAGCACGTGGACAACCGGCGCAAGGCAGTTGGTGGTGCAGCTCGCGTTGGAGATGATGTGATGTTTCGCGGGATCGTATTGGTCGTCGTTGACGCCTTGAACGAAGGTGCCGTCCTCGCCCTTGGCAGGTGCGGAGATGATGACCTTCTTGGCACCAGCGGTCATGTGACCTTTGGCAAGTGCCGCGTCGGTGAAGAGGCCGGTGGACTCGATGACGATTTCGACGCCGAGTTCTTTCCAAGGAAGGCCTTCGGGAGTGCGGGCGCTCACGACCTTGATTTCATGGCCGTTGACCACGATGATGTCGTCCTCGACAAGATCCGGGGAGGATTTTTTCGAGGAAACCGTGCCGGCGAAACGACCCTGTGTGGAGTCATACTTGAGCAGATAAGCGAGGTTGTCCGCTGGAACAATGTCACCGACAGCGGCGACTTTGAAGGAGGTTCCGAGGAGTCCTTGTTCAACAAGGGCGCGGAAGACGAGGCGACCGATGCGGCCGAATCCGTTGATTGCGATGGTGGTCATATCAGTAGTGTATATGGGAACCGTAACGGCTATTTCCGCCCGGCGGGGGCGGATTGTGCATGACAAATTCAGGACGTCAACACCCGGAGGCAAAACCGCAGAAAATGCGCGGCTTTCAGCAATCAGGGTCGAAAATCAGGAAAATCAAAATCCTGAGGATTCTCACGGATTTCGTGAAAATATCCGTGCGACCGGCGGAAAAATCAGCGTAAATGCCGGTGGAGAGTGATTTCACCGCGCTCCGCAGCCACCATTTTCCGCAATGTCCTCCTCATCCAACCACATTCTCCACAAAGACCGGATCCCCACAACCGGCGTGTTGGTGATCCCCGGCCGCCTGAATCACGAGCAATTGCTCCTGCTCGAAAAAACCTTTCACGGGCGGAAAATCACCTGGCTTGTTGAGGAAGATTCCCAACACGATCCGGCACTGCGCGGGTATTTGGAAAAATCCGAGTCGGGCGCGATGTTCTCCGCCAAGGATGCCGCGCCGGAAGTCGCAGGAAACCAGATGAAGCATTATCTCGCCGATGGCGGTGTGCTCATCTTCGTTCCCGGCCGGGCCACCGTCCGCAATGCCACTGCCTGCCATATCCCTTCCGCTCAATTGCGAGCGATGTGCGCTTTCGGCATGCCGATTCTGCCGGTTTCCATCGATTGCCCGCGTGAATCCAGTCTCTCGATCGAACGCCGATCATCGCTCCCGTCGTCGGTCATGGTGATTGGCAAACCGATCCCCGTCGATCAATCGAGTGTGGCCACATTTCAACAATCGTTGTTAGAGGCTGATGAGGAGGCTTTCACCTCACGACCGTTCCTCAAGGGTTCTTTGGCCATGGCCTTGCTGGAAGGTTTGAAAAAGAACGGGCGCAAATACAGGTTGCTGGATGGCGCGGACGATAGCGAGCTGGCCTATGAGAAAATCCTGCCGGTCGCCATCGCGTTTTCAAAATTCATCCGCGAGGAAACCGATCAACCCCGGGTGGCCATCGTGCTGCCGCCGGGAAAAGCCGGTCTCATCGCCAATCTCGCCGTGCTCTTCGCGGGGAAAATCCCTGTGAACCTGAATTTCACCGCAGGCCCCGAGGCCATCCGCTCGTGCATCCGCCAGGCCGGTGTGGACCGCTTCATCACCGCGGATCCTTTTGTTAGAAAGGTCTCATCTTTCCCATGGCCGCCCAACCGTGACCTCATTTTGATCGAGCGCACGCTGCCACTCCTCAAGAACAAGATCGTCACCTGGGCATTCCTCTCCAAGCTGCTGCCTGCCGTGGTGCTTGGATCGCTGCTGGGCCTCAATAAACGCCGCGGCGATGATGAGGCCACGCTGCTTTTCACCTCCGGATCGTCCGGCGAACCGAAGGGAGTCGCGCTAAGCCACCGCAACGTGCTGGCCAACGTGACCCAGTTCGCATCGCGTCTCGACCTGACGCCGAACTCCGCCATCCTCGGCTGTCTGCCGCTTTTCCATTCGTTCGGTTGCACTGTCACCCTCTGGTTTCCGATCATCGAGGGTGTGAACCTGGTCACCTATCCAAGCCCGTTGGAAACCAAACGTCTCGCCGAACTCATCGCCCTGCATCAGGTGAACGTGCTGCTCTCGACACCCACCTTCTTGCGCGGCTACATGAAGCGCATCGATTCCGCCCAGTTGTCATCGCTCAAGTTGGTGGTCACAGGCGCGGAAAAACTCCCGCAATCGCTCGCCGCGGCCTTTGAGGAAAAATTCGGCATCCGTCCACAGGAAGGATACGGACTAACAGAAACATCGCCCGCCAGCAACGTCAACCTGCCGGATCCCGAGCCGAAAGCCGGCACCGTCACCCTGCTATCGTCCCGCCATGGTTCGGTTGGCCAGATGCTGCCGGGACTCGCCATCAAAATCACCGATCCCGCCACCGAACGCGAAGTTCCCATCAACAAACAGGGGATCATCTGGTTCAAGGGATCGAATGTATTTCCCGGATACCTCGGCGACCCGAAAAAATCCGCCGAAGTTCTCAAGGACGGCTGGTTCCGCACCGGTGATGTCGGACGCGTGGATGACGACGGATTCCTCTACATCGAGGGCCGCATCTCACGCTTCTCGAAAATCGCAGGGGAAATGGTTCCTCACGAAACCGTGGAAGCCGCGGTCAACAAGGTGCTCGGACTCGACGGGGAATCCGAAAGGAAAATCGCCATCGTCGGCGTGCCGGACGAACAAAAAGGCGAGGCGATCCTGCTGCTCTCCACAATCGCCGGAGCGGCTCTTGAACAGGAATGTATCGACCTCCGGTATAAATTGTTAGACGAGGGGCTGCCCTCGCTCTGGTGTCCCAAACAGATCGTCGCTGTGAACGAAATCCCCGTGCTGGCCTCAGGGAAACTCGATCTCAAAGGCTGTCAATCCGTCGTCAAACGTGGGTAGTCAGAGCTTCAACTCATACCAGCCTCTGCGAGGCGCTCGTCCATTTCCGCTTTTTGCAGACCGGCGGTGAATTCCGATAGATCGCCGGACATGACGCCGGTGAGGTTGTGGGAGGTCAGTCCGATGCGATGGTCGGTGACGCGGGATTGCGGGAAGTTATAAGTGCGGATTTTTTCCGAGCGGTCGCCGGAACCGATGAGTGATCGTCGGTGGGTGGAGTAGGCCTCCTGTTGCTCGCGGAGTTTTTGTTCGTAGAGCTTGGAACGCAGAATTTTCATGGCCATTTCCTTGTTCTTGATCTGCGAGCGTCCGTCTTCGCAGCGAACGTAGATGCCAGTGGGAAGGTGGAAGATCTGGACGGCGGACTCGGTGCGGTTGACGTGCTGGCCGCCCGCTCCACCGGCGCGGCAGACTTCGATGCGAAGATCGTCTTGCTTGATTTCGATATCGACCTCCTCGGCCTCGGGCAGCACGGCGACCGTGACGGTGGAGGTGTGGACGCGACCCTGGGTTTCGGTGGCGGGAACGCGCTGCACGCGGTGGACGCCGGATTCGTATTTGAGATAACGGAAGACCTCGTCGCCGGTGATTTTCAGGATGACTTCCTTGAATCCGCCAACTTCCGACGGGCTGCTTTCCAGGTGCTCGCATTTCCAGCCGCGGATATCCGAGTAGCGCTGGTAGGCACGCATGAGTTCGGCAGCGAAGAGCGAGGCTTCGTCGCCACCAGCACCGGCGCGAATTTCGATGAGGGCGTCGCGGTCTTCGTTCGGATCGGCGGGGAGCAGAGCGTATTGGAGTTCCTCCGAGAGGGTGGCGATGGTGGATTCGAGGCTCGGGATTTCATCGGCGGCCATGGCCGAGAATTCGGGGTCATCGGATTTGGCGAGCTCCTGGTTATCGGCCAGTTGGCGTTTCGCATCCTCGATTTTCTCCCAGAGATCGAGGGTTTGTTTGAGTTTCCGGTGCTCGCGCAGGATGTCTGTCGCCCGTTTGGGGTCGGAAAAAAGATCAGGGTCCCCGACCGCATCTTCCAGTTCGGAGAAGCGTTCGCGGCGTTTGAGAATGAGGGAGGAGTAGTCCACGCGGGGGAAGTAAAAGCCGAAAATCCGGTAAACTGAAATGCTGAAAATAGAAAGAAGGAAAATAGACGGGCAATTTCCCGCACTTGGTCTTGCACGGGGCGCTCGGTGGCTTAACCTGCCGCCTCATTTCCCATGGCCACCGTCACCCCATTCGCCGCCCTCCGCCCCGATCCGAAACTCGCCGCCCGTGTGTGCGAACTGCCCTATGACGTCATGTCCTCCGCCGAGGCCAAGACCATGGCGGACGGGAATCCACTCAGCTTCCTACGCGTCAGCAAACCGGAAATCGACCTGCCCGAGGGCATCGATCTTTATTCCAACGCCGTTTACGCGAAGGGCCGCGAGAATTTCCAAAAACTCATCGACGATGGCGTGCTGCGGCGTGATGCGTCGCCGGTTTTCCACCTTTACCGGCAGGTGATGGACGGCCACAGCCAGATCGGACTCGTCGGCCTGGCAAGCTGTCAGGAATATCTGGATAACATCGTCAAAAAACACGAACTCACCCGTCCCGACAAGGAGGACGACCGCGTGCGCCACATCGAAACGCTCGACGCCCAGACCGGCCCGGTGTTTCTAACATACAAGGCCGTGCCGGAAATCAACGCCTTGGTATCGCGGATCACGGCGGGTGCTCCGGAGATCGATTTCACCTCACCGGACGGCGTGCGTCATAGTTCGTGGCCGGTGACGGATGCGGCGGACATCGCGTTTCTTGAAGGCGAGTTTGCCAAACTTCCGGCGCTCTACATTGCGGACGGTCATCACCGCAGCGCGGCGGCAGGCCGCATCTATCAAAGCCGCAAGGGAGCCGGCGGTAGCACGGGTTTCCTCACCGTGATTTTCCCACACAACCAGATGAACATCCTGGCCTACAACCGGGTGCTCAAGGATCTGAACGGCAAATCACCGGATGAAATCCTCGCCGCGCTCGGATGTGTGTTCGATATTTCAGAAAACGGCGCCCCGCTGCCCGCCAAAAAACACGACCTCGCATTCTACCTTGGCGGCAAGTGGTATAGCCTCGTTTTCAAGCCTGCCGTGACCTCCACTGGATCGGCCATCGATCGACTCGATGTTTCGCTCCTGCAAAACGAAATTCTCGCGCCCTTGTTCGACATCCAGGACCCACGCATCAGCAAACGCATTTCCTTCGTCGGCGGCATCCGCGGCACGGCGGAGTTGGAAAAACTCGTCGATTCCGGCGAGTTCGCGTGTGCATTCTCGATGTTCCCAACAGGCATCGAGGACCTCATGGACATCGCCGACGCCGGCGGCATCATGCCACCCAAGAGCACCTGGTTCGAGCCAAAGCTGAGGGACGCGATGTTCTCGCACCTGCTCTGAGATAGGGCGAATTCATCCTTGTCGTCAGCTTGCAAACGATTCAGCATTTTCTCTGAAAACCAAACTCATTATGACACCTCGCGACCGCATTCTTTCTGCCATTGCCCACCGTGAACCCGACCGAGTGCCCATCGATTTGGGAGCCACTCCGAGCTCGGGAATCTCCGCCATTGCCTACGGAAATCTAAAAAAACACCTGGGCATCACCAGCGGACACACCCGTGTGTATGACGTCGTCCAGCAACTTGCCCAACCGGAGGATGTTATCCTCGATCGTTTTGGCATCGATGTCCTGGATATCGGCCGCACGTTCAACACCCGCGATGAAGACTGGCGCGATGTGAAATTGTTTGATGGTGCCGACGCACAATATCCTCAGTGGTTCCATCCGGAGTCCACACCGGACGGGGGATTCATCGCCCGCGCGACAGATGGCACGCCGATCGCCGCGCAGCCACGTGGCATGAATTTCTACGATCAAACGTGTTTTCCTTGGGAGGACGATTATCCAGAGGAGCTCGACGGACTTCCGGATGCGATGGGTAAAGTGCTCTGGGCGGCGCTGGTCCATAGTCCATGGGATCACGCCAATGATCCGGGCTTTTGGGAAACGCTGCGTCAGAATGCCATTGACCTGCGGGCCAAGAGCGACCGCGCACTGATGGTGGTAGCCGGATGCAATCTCTTCGAGTGGGGAACCTTCCTCCGCCGGATCGATAATTTCCTGATGGATCTGTTAGCCGAACCCGAGCATGTCGAGCGCTTGTTGGATGCGCTGGTGTCGATCCACCTCCGCACCTTGGAAAAAGTCTGTGCCTCCGTGGGCGACGTGGTGGACATCATCCGCTTCGGTGACGACCTGGGCATGAACACCGGTCCTTTCATGTCACCGGGCACCTACCGCTCGCTCTTCAAATCGCGCCACGCGCAACTTTGCGAGTTTGTCCACAAGAACTCGAAGATGCACACCTTCCTACACTCGTGCGGATCCATCCACTCGCTGCTGCCAGACCTGATCGAGGCCGGCTTCGATGTGATCAATCCGGTGCAAACACTCTGCCACAACATGGAAGCTGAGCGCTTGAAAAAGGACTTCGGCAAGGACATCACATTCTGGGGTGGCGGTGCGGATACCCGCACCATCCTCAACCACGGCACACCGCAACAGGTGAAGGACGACGTCCGCCGCCGCATCGAAATCTTCGCGCCGGGCGGTGGCTTTGTATTCAATACCATCCACAACATCCTCGGAGACGTGCCGCCGGCCAATATCGAGGCGATGTACGAGGCGGTGTTGGAATAACCGGTTACGGTTTTCCGCTGCGGATGAATGCCAGCAGATCTTTGCGGGCTTTTGCAAGATCCGTTGAATTCAGATAGAACATGTGACCGCCTTCGTAGCGGGTGGTTGTGATGTTTCCTCGGGCGCTCTCCGGCATGTCCAGCATGTGGCGGAAGGAATACGCCACGCCTTCCGGAGGAGTTGCCAGGTCGGTGCGGCCACCCATCACCAGAACCCGCAAGTGCGGATTGTCCCGGATCGCGGTGGAAAGGTTGTCGCTCACATTCACGATTTGGTTTTCCCCATTCCAACGCCATGGACCGACGCCGGTTAGAATTTCGTAGGGCTGGTCCTCCTTGTATCCGAGTTCGGTGCCGAGATAATCCATCATCGCGCTGGAAAACGCTCCGTAGGCCAGCGAGTAGGAGGGGTCGAATTCCGCGCCTTGCGAAGTCTTTTCCGTCCAGTCCCATGAAACACGCGCGTCAAAACGGCCGATCACCTTGCCCTCGGCACGCAGCAGTTCGGCGCGGAAAAAAAATGGATTGATCCGCAGGTCGTGGGCGAGCCAGATTTCGGCGGAGACACCGGTCAGTCGTGCCAGCTTGGTAGCGATGGGTTTACGTTCGGCCGGGCTCAGAGCATTGCCCTTGAGCAATGCGGTCGCGTATTCGCCGAACGCAAAATCCGTGCTCTCCTTGATGAGTTCGTCGCGGTCGCCTTTGATTTTTTTATGGAAATGAGCCACCCCGGTGAATGATGGCAAGTAGGTCAGACAACCGAGGTCATTTCCGGCTGAGGTCTGCAATGCTGCGAAATCCAGCAACGACGACATCAGGACCACGCCGTTGAGATTCATGCCGTAGCGGCTTTGCAGATGTTGGGAAAGCCCTGCGACGCGCACGCCACCGTAGGATTCACCTAACAAATATTTCGGGGATGCCCAGCGGCCGTGTTCCGTGATCCAGCGGCGGATAAAATCTCCGACCGACTCGACATCTTCCCTGAGACCATGGAAATCCGCGGGTTTTCCTTCATTTTCCGCCCGACTGTATCCAGTGGACACCGGGTCCACGAAGACCAGATCGCAGACGTCCAGAATGCTCAGGGGATTGTCCTCCACGCGGATCGGCGGCACCGGTGCCTGCGTGCCGTCACCGGGCAAATGAATGATTTTTGGACCCAGCGCACCGATATGCAGCCAAACCGCGGATGATCCCGGTCCGCCATTGAAAGCAAACATCACCGGCCTGCTCGAAACATCCTTCACATCGGTGCGCTCGTAACTGACGTGGAAAATCGAGGCTTTCGACTTGCCGTCGTTTTGTTTGAGTTGGAGTTTCCCTGTGCTGACCGAGTAGGGGATCTTGTTGCCATCGATCACAATCTCGGCATTCCGGACCACTGGCGCGGGTGTAGCAACCTCAGGTTTTTCGGGCTTTTCAGCTTTATCAGGCTTTTTCTCGGATTCAGGTGCGGCGGAAATAAAGACCGTACTGAGAAATAAACAGAGGAAGGGAGTCGAGGATCGCATGAATGGGTGGGTGAGGTGGTGATTCAAGGCACATGGGCAACGTCACGGAAGCCTGTTTTTATTCAATTTTCGGCACCAGAACTTGTGAGTGCGATTAGGAGCGCGTGCATGTTGCTCGCTGACGGCCAGCGGACATGTTGTCCGCTGGTTGAAACGGGCGACAACATGTCGCGTCCACATCAGCCGACAACATGTCGGCGCTGCTCACGTCAGGCTCAGCGGAACCAAGTGAATCGGCATGGAATCCCGGGAAAACTTGCTCACAGTTGTTCACATGAAATTCGCACACTGCAAAGATTGACCAGTGGGTGATGTTTCCGGCATGGTTTCCCCCCATTCATGGCTGCCGATACCAAACTTCCACCCGCACCACCCTCGCCATCCGCGTCGCTTCAACAAGGCGCCACATCCGTGGACGACGTGACCCGCGCCTTACCACATGCGCTCGGTCCGGAAAAAAGCCTGCTCTCGTCGATGTTGCAGGATCCGCAGGAATACATCGGCGTGGCCATCGAGGAGAGACTCACCGCCGATCATTTCTATCTGCCGTCTCACTCGACCTTGTTCGGGTTTCTCATCGAACTCTTCGAAGCGGGGCAGGAAGTCGAACTGGTTTCGCTGGTCCAGCGCTTGTTGGACAGAGGCTTGCTAGACCGCGTGGGCGGCCCTGCTTCCCTAACCGATCTTTACACCTACGCTCCCAGCCCCGGGCATTTCCGGCATCACTTGCAGCTCGTGAAGGACAAGTTTGTCCTACGCTCGATCATCCAGAATTCCAACGAGGCGATTGCCCACGCCTACGATGCGCCAGACGAGGTGGCAGCCTTGCTGGATACAGTGGAGTCGAAAATCCTGGCGATCCGCGAGGGGGCGGAAACGAACAAGGCTCCGACCCTGAAACAGTCCGTGGATGAGGTGATCGACCAGCTTCAGGCGTTGATGTCCGGTGAGAAAACCCAACAGGGGCTCTCCACAGGCTATGAAATGCTGGACCGCATGTCCAGCGGGTTGAAACCGGGTGAAATGTTCGTCATTGCCGCGCGCCCGTCGATGGGCAAGACCTCGCTGATGATGAATATCGTCGAGCACATTTGTGTGGATCTCGGTAAGCCGGGCATGGTTTTTTCCTGCGAAATGAGCGCCTTCCAGATCGTGCAGCGCTTGATTTTCTCCCGTGCCAAATTCGCATTCAATCAGATCTCACGGGGATTTTCTCCGGGCAAAGGCGACTTGCAGCGCATTCAGCGGGCGGCCATGGAGATTGCAACCTCGAAAATGTTTATCGACGACACCGCCGGAATTACGATCAACGAACTCCGAGCCAAGGCGCGCCGGAAAAAACGCGACAATGACATCCAGTTTATCGCGATCGACTACCTGCAATTGATGAAATCCCGCACCAAACAGGCGGAAAACTCGCGCGAGCGGGAAATCGCCGAGATTTCAGCGGGCATCAAGGGATTGGCCAAGGAGTTGAAGATTCCGATCATCATTCTCGCCCAGCTCAACCGGGGGCCTGAAGGCCGCACCGGCGACAGTCGGGGTGTTCCGCGCATGTCCGACTTGCGGGAATCCGGGGCGATCGAGCAGGACGCGGACTTGGTGGGATTGCTTTACCGATCCGCCTATTATGCGGATTCCGCTGAGGAAAAAGAAGCGGAGGCAGGCAAAGCGGAACTCGTGCTGGCGAAAAACCGGAATGGTGAAACCGGCCATATTCCGCTCACGTTCGTGGCCGATCTCATGCGTTTCGAACCCGGACCCACCACCCACGAGGAAGAACGCTGAGGATGGCGATATGGCCGACGGAACGTTTTTTACGTTGGCAAGACAAGATCGTGGGTCAGCTTCGGTCTCGAAGCAGCCTTGTTGCGGTAATGACTTGCAACCTATGCCGGGCATCTCTTCAAATCCGTCATGTTCCATCCTTTCAGATCCATCACCGCCGTCGCCCTGGCGGCTTCGTTGTTAGCTGGCCACGCGTCAGCCGCGCTTGATCCTGAGGTTGAAGCCTCCGTGCAATCGGTTTATCCGGCGCTCGTTCGCATCCATGTGGTTTCCGAACAAGGCGGTGGGGGACGCATGCAGAAAGGACGCGCAAGCGGTTCCGGAACGATCATTTCTTCGGATGGCCACATCCTGACCAACCACCACGTGGCGGGCCGGGCAACCCGGATCACCGTGCGCCTGGCTGATCGCCAGGAAATCCGCGCCACCTTGATCGGCACGGACGCGCTCTCCGATCTTTCGGTGCTCAAAATCGATAAAAAGGACCTACGGAATCCAGAGTCTCCCTTGCCCGTCGCTAAATTCGGCGACAGCGCCGCATTGAGGGTCGGCGATGTCGTCCTTGCCATGGGCAGCCCGGCCGGACTTTCCCAATCCGTGACCAAAGGCATCGTTGCCAACACCGAAATGATTTCCCCAGGCGGTTCGATGCGGCTTGACGGTGAGTCCGTGGGCGAAATCGTCCGCTGGATCGGCCATGATGCGGTGATTTTCCCAGGGAATTCCGGTGGCCCATTGGTGAACCTCAAGGGTGAAATCGTTGGTGTAAATGAAGTCGGCATCGGCAGTCTTGGAGGTGCCATCCCATCCAATCTGGCGCAAAAAATAGCCAATGAACTTATCTCCACTGGCAAGGTCCGCCGCAGTTGGATCGGTTTGGAAGTCCAGCCGCTGCTCAAGGTTTCCGCCGCCAAGGCAGGTGTGTTAGTCAGTGGTGTCCTCAGTGGATCTCCTGCCGACAAGATTGGCATCAAGGCAGGCGACCTCATCACCCGTGTGAATTGGACTGATATTCAAGCTTCGCGCGCACCCGAAGACATGCCGCTCTTCAACCGCCTGCTTCTGGAAAGCCCGATCGGATCCGAAATCACCCTCGATGGCGAGCGCGACGGTAAACCCACCACATGGAAACCCACGACTGTCGAACGGGAACCCGCGCAACCTCGTGAAAAGGAACTTCTCTCATGGGGCATCACCGCCCGTGATCTAGCCGATCTTGAGGCGAAAGAACTTCTCCGCACCGACAACAATGCGGTGGTGGTCCAGAGCCTCCGCCCGGGTGCCGCAGCCGCCACGGCCAAACCGGTGATCTCGTCGAACGACCTGATCCTCGCCGTGAATGGCAAACCCACTCCGAATCTAGCAGCACTTATCGCAGTGAGCCAGGAAATCACCAATGGCAAAACCGAGCCTGTCCCGGTGTTGGTTTCCTACGAGCAAGATGGACGCAGCCTGCTCACCGTTGTGAAGATCGGCCCGGAACCGGATGCTGATAAACCTGGCATTGCCAAAAAAGCATGGATCGGCATCGATACCCAGGTCATTTCAACCGAGCTTGCGGAGGCCTTGGGAATGAAAGGCTCCAAAGGAGTCCGCGTGACACGCGTGCACCCCGGCACCCAAGCGGAAAAATCCGGACTCAAGGTGGGCGACCTGCTTCTCAAGCTCGATGGCACGGTTATTCCCGCATCGCGTCCGGAGGAATCCGATCTCTTTTCCACTCTCATCCGCCAATACAAGATCGGCACGGAAGTCACACTTGCCGTGAGGCGCGATAAGGAAATCCTGGACGTCAAAGTCACGCTTGAAAGCGGTCACCAGGGAATCGCTGATCTGGCATCCAACGAGTGCAAGACCCTCGAGTTCAACTCGCGCGATATCGGCCAGGAAGACCGCGTCGCCAAGAAACTCCCGGATGATTTCAAGGGTGTCCTTATCACCGCCGTCACCCCTGCCGGCTGGGCGGCGCTCGGCGGACTTTCCGCAGGCGATTTCCTGATTTCAATCGATGGCAAACCGGTGAGCTCGATCGACGCGCTGAAAGCCATTCTTGCCGACCTTGAGAAAAACACCCGCACACCGGTGCCGATGTTCGTCCGCCGCGGCATCACCACACGCTACATCGAGCTCGAACCCACTTGGTAATTTCCATCTCCCTAATTCCACTCACACCCAATACAACACATGAAGTCCAAACTACTGTCCGCCGCTGTCCTGTTAGCCGCACCGCTTGCCATCGCCTCCCAAGGCCCGCTCAAGGAAAAAGCTCTTGCCCTCACCGCATCTAACAAAGACTCCGTCCTGTTCATCAGCGCGGTGGTCGAGATCGAAGTGACCGCCGGTGACAATCCCGTCAAAAAAGAAGAGAAAAAGATCGAGACCATGGGCACTGTCATCAGTGCGGATGGATTGATCGTCGCACCACTTTCCACTCTGGATGTCGCGTCTTCCATCGATGGTCGGACGGTCAATACCCCACAAGGGCCGATCAAACTTTCCGCCAAGAGCAACACCAAGGAAGTCAAAATCCTGATGCCCGACGGCTCCGAAGTCGAAGCCAAGGTCGCGTTCAAGGATGCCGACCTCGACCTCGCCTTCATCCGTCCTGAAAAATCTGCTGAGGTGAAGCTCACGCCGGTGAACACTAAGGAATTGGGCACCCTGGCAGTGCAGGACGATGTGATCATCCTCGGCCGCCTCGGCAAGGATCTCAACCGTGAGCCGGTTGTGATGACCAACGAGGTGGTTTCCGTCGTTTCCAAACCCCGCACATTCGTCAAACTCGGATCGCAATCCCTCGGCATGCCGGTTTTCGACAAAGATGGCAAATTCGCGGGAATCGGCATCAACCGCTTCAATGCCAAAGGTGACTCGAATGAGCCCCCGTCGCCATCCGGCGTCGTGCTTCCCGCAGCCGATCTGATGGAATCCGCTGCCCAAGCGAAGTAAGCTCATTTCCGGTCCTTCGCTCGCTGGTATCTTGAGCTTCGTGTGGTTTCCTCTGGAGGAGCGTCCGCAGGGTCTTTCTCCTCACGAACAACCGGAGTAGGGGTGGGGGGCTGCTCCTTTGCGACTTTGATCTTCGGATTGCGCAGCGGTTTTGCCAAAGCAGCCGGACGCCTCCAACCGGCGATTTGCGGCAGCTTCCAATCGGTGCGCGTCATCAGTGCCTCCACCAGAATCAGAACGACAAGAGTGATTCCCAGCGGAAGTCCCAACGTGGTTTCGGCGATAAAGGGCGGGCGCAGCCACGCCTGTTTAAGATCTAACAAATCTCTACCGGATGTCTGCTGGCAAACCGACCGGAGTTCACGAAGTCGCTCGGGTTCGAACGCCCACTCGACAGCGGAGCCCACGCTCAGCGGGCCGAAGGCGAGCGGGTATTCGCCGACCTGCACCGCTCCGCGAACCACCCCGCCTTCGTTCATGTCCCGTGTGACCGAGAAGTGGCCGGGGGCGATCCTCCGCCATGGGACATCGAATGCAGCACCCGCAGTGTCATCCAGCAGCCGGATTTTCGGAGGCATGGAAACAAGTTTCTGTGACCAGGTTTCGGGATCGTAGAGCAGGTCGAGCGTCAGGCGCGTGCCATCCAGGCGATGGCGCAGGGCGATGCCGGGTGGAGTTTCAGAACCCATGAGAAAGCGTCCCATGGTTTGCAGGAAATCGCCGTAGTTGGCCCATTCGCGCACGCTGGCGGAGTGTTCTCCACCTAACGGAAATGACACCGCCGCGCTGCGTCCCAGGCCGCGCCGGGCGTGCGCGACGAGCGGTGCGAGGTATTCATCCGTGGAAACCAGCGAAACCGTGGCGTCATTGCGGGCATAGGAAAGGTTGTAGCCGTCCACCTGTTTCATCCAATCGAACGGTTTGGGCGAAATCTCCGCCCAGCGTCCCGTGGCTTGACTGCCCACCGGATCCTTGATGAACGCGGAACGCGCGATCGTCACGGTTTCCTGCGCGAAAATCTTCGGGATGTCCATCGGCTCGCTTGAGAAAAACATCCGGCCCTTGCCGAGTTTGGCGATGTCTTCCAAAAGCGCGGCATCGCAATCCTTGTCGGTGCCCAGGCCAATGACCGAAATCGTGCATCCATTGTCAGTCATGGTCTGCACGAGCTTTTTGTAATCACCGGGTTCCTCGGAATCCTGTGCGTCAGCAAATAAAATCACATGTCGTGTGCCCGCTGGTGATTTCTTCAATTCGTCCCATGCGGCTTTGAGTCCCTCGTAAATGAAAATACCTCCACCCGACGACTTGACCTTGCGGACACGTTGTGTGAGGTCGTTTTTCTTATCGTCGATCCGGGTGAGTGGGACAATGGCAGTGGACGCGCTGTCCACAGCGAGCACAGCGATCTGATCCATCGGACCTAGCAGATTGATCGCGTCCGCCGCGCCGGAGTTGGCGAGATCCATTTTGGTTTTTCCTCCCGCAACGCCGACGGACATCGAGCCGGAACGATCCATGACGATGGCCAATGCCACCGCAAGTTTGCGGTGCTCGGACTTCAGCTCCATCGAGACCGGCAGCAGTGCATCGATGGGGGACTGGAAATATCCCCCCGATCCGAAGGAATGGGCTCCACCCGCCATCATCAGTCCGCCGCCCTGCTCTCTAACGAAGAAATCCAGCGACTTCAGGAAATCCGTGGGCACTTCGTATGCGGGGACGTTGTTGAGCACGACAGCCCGCGCGCCGCTGAGGATTCCAGGGTGGAGCTTGGCGGGGTCACTGACGGTTTCCACGGTGAAATTCATTGAGGAAAGCGCCTTGGCCATCGGGTCATCTTCGTATCGCGATACCAGGATCAGTCGCGGACCTCCGGTGATTTCAATCCACCTCGATGCCTTGTTGTTGCCGGGATGGGCGTCGTTTTCAGGCTGGATTTCCGCTTCGTATTCATATCCGCCCGCTTTCGCGATCCGGTCGGTGAATTCCACGGTGGCCAGGCCATTGACCAGCGTTACTTTGGTATCGGTGAGAGTCTGGCCGTTGCGCCGCAAGATCAGCGGAAACGTGGCATCCGCCGCACCACGGACGGTTAGGGAAATCAGGAAGGGTTCGCCGATCTGGACGCGCTCGGGAAATGCCATGCGTGCGATGCGGAAGTCGTTTTCCTTGGCATCACGGATCAAACGGAAGTCCATCGGAATGCCCCGCGCTTGCAATTGGGCGGCGGACTCTTGCAGTGGCTCGGTGGAAAATCCGTCGGTGAAAAGCAGCACGCGTGACGGACGTTCGGCGTCAGCCTGCGCTGCGATCGATGAAAGAGCGAGGCCGGTGCGGGTCAGCTTGCGGGATCCGGTGAAGGAGGATCCGTCGGCACCGAGTTCCGCGACTTCGGATGCGTAGTTGATGAAATGCAGCGTATCATCGCGGCTGGGTTTGGCCCCCTCCAGCAGCCGCTGCCATTCGGGCAGCCCCTTGTCGATCAGGTCCTCCGTGGAATCGGATCTGTCTAACAAAACATAGAGATCCAGCGAGTTCCGTTGGTGGCGGATATGAGGTTCCGCGAGGGCGATGACCGCAATAATGAGGATCAGTGCGCGGAGTGGCGAGTGCAGGCGCAGTCCGCGCCAGAACCACCCGGCCAGTGCCAGTGCGGGAAGTAACAGGAAATACTCGGGAGAGACGAAGTTCATGGTGCGTGTGGGTTCATGCGGTTGGAACTTTCGAGGTGAATCTCCATGAAAGCAGCAGGGCGGCCAGCAACAACAAGATCCACACCCTCCAAAGCGGATCCGGGCGGGTATTCCGTTGGATGGCGCTGGTGTTGGTGGTTTCGGTTAGGCTGGAGGATTCGCACTTGGAGAAATCGGATTCCCTTGGATCGCCGAAATGAATCGCGGCATTGAGTAGGGTTTTCTCGCCCTGACGGATGCTGATAAATCCGGGTGTGGAAATGGCATGATGCCGGTCCTTCATGGCCGACTGCGGAAGCGTTTTTCCTTGGGGATCGGTGGTGGCGATGGTGAGTGGAATATCGGGTGCGCCGGTGATCTTCAATGGCTGCCCGGTCTCAAGATTCTCTGAAACCGGAGCGATCTTTGTCGCGCGGACGGACTCAGCGAACCGATGGAGCAACACAATGAATGCGGGCTGCTTTTCGGCATTGGACAATGAAGGATCGAAGTTGAACAAAAGCTGTCGGACATTTCCCGTCTCGCGCAGCAGGATGAGCGGGCGCTTGTCCTGCCAAAGCAACACGCTGTCGGTCGGTAGTCGCTCCAACTGGATTGTCTCGCGGGCAAGCAGCGATTGCCAGTTGAGGCCGTTCATGAGCGGGCTTTCCTCGGCCACGATGCCACCCTTGAGCCATGCGCCGGTGCGGGTCTCGTCTTCGACGAAAACCATGCAGTTTCCAGAAGGCGTCACCGGATCCAGCGGGTTGTAACTGGCAATGGATAGATCTGCCGATGTAGTGTCCTTCGTGGACTCCGCCGCGTCGAGTGAATGCAGCAGTTTTTCCGCCAGTCCGGAAAATGCGGGCGATGTCGCGGCAAACAAAGTGAGCGGCTTCGGCTTCGGCGCGACAATCGGCAACACGTCATCCAGTGGAAAACGGTCGGCTGATAGAACGACACGGACATTTTCCGCATCCTTCGGAAATGCGGACTGCACGGTTACCAGCGCACCCGCGTCTAGGTGAAGAGGGCGTGGTTCGGTCGATCCCGTGGATGTGACGAGCTGCCATGTGCGGTCGAGCGGCTTGTTGCCGTGGTTCTTGATCAATGCCCGCCAGACGAGTGTCCCTTCTTCCATCGCAAACGAGACACCCGTGAACCCGGCGTTTTCCAAGGGCTCGCCGAGTGCAAGCAGGCGAGCACCGTAGGGCAGGGGATTCATGGGTGTATCTGTCAGGTAAATCACCGTTCCATCACGGGAAACCAGCGAGCGTGCCAGATAGAGCGAAGGTGCCGGATCGGCCGGCCCCTCACAGGGCTGCCATTTTTCCAGTGCGCGGCGGAGTTCTTCCGGCGAGCTTCCTGCAAACAATCGCGGTTTGTCAGGCATGGATTCCAACACGGTGATTTCCACCGCCGAGGCCGCGCCCTTGAGGTCGGGAAGCAGTTCGACCAGACGCTGGATCGCCTTTTCCTTGAACACGCTCATGGATGCCGATGAATCCATGACAATCGCCACCCGCTGGACACTGCCGGATTTGGTGTAGCGCGGCTCGGATAGGAACCACGCCAACAAGCACACCGCAAGCAGCTGCATCCACAGCGGGATCGACGGGATCAGCCGCTCCAACCGCCTGCCACCCGCCGCCTCACGGCGTGTGTGTTCTAGCAAAAACAAGGTGGAGACCGGAAGCTCACGCGCCTTGCGCTGCAGAAAATGGATCGCCAGCACCGCCGGAATTCCAAGCAGTGCCAACAGGCCAAGGGGATTTGCAAAGGTGGGCATGGATTTAAGGCAGAATCATGGACAGCAGAATCATTTTATTAGAGTCTTCAGACTTATGGATCTCTGGTTGAGGTTTATCCAGTGAATTCTATTCAAGCGCGTGTGACGAAGCAATCGGGCTATGTGGGTTTCATAGGACTGCATATTGACTCGAGCGGCAGATAGATGCCAAGCAGTTTCTGGGTTAAGGAGGTTCAATTTTTGTGAACCAACAATACGACCATTCACCTCGATGTTGACAACCTGCATGTCTGAATTGTGTCCGCCTAGAAGGTGTGTCAGCGCTTCCCGATACAGACTCATCTCGAGAAACGCCCCCCAATCCTGAAGCAATGCCTGAAGAATACATTTCAATTTAACGCAAGCTTCACTATGTGCTTTCCAGTTTGCCTCATCGATTTTGAAAGTCATGCGATCATTTTTATTCAAGCGGGTGGAGACGAAGCGGGATTCCACCGAACCGGCACGGAAATTAACGAGTTTCCCATGATTGATGTCGGTTAACAGCAGGTAATTGATAAGTTGATTCTGGTGGGAATGACTGAGAGATTCTGCTGTTTTCAATTCATAGATTGCTCCCCGTTCTACGAGCAAATCCAGGTAATACTTTTTGTGGAAATCAAGATGGGATACCAATATCTCCACTTCCCGGTGGGCTTCAATATGACTATCACCACATCGGTTCATCAACTCCTCGTGGTAGATCCGCTCGTCAAAAAAACGACCCATGGCGTTATGCATGTCAAACGAATGGCCCATGATCACCTTGTCCACAGCATGGAACCTTTCCTGCTCTAACGGAGAAAATTCGACATCACATTCAACAGGCATCCCATCCTCCCTTCTTCAATGATTCTGCTGTCCATGATTCTGCCATAAATTTCTTTGCTAAATACTTTCCAGCGCACGAGCGGGTATTGCCTCGCGGTAGAGGGCGGTGGCCAGGTCTTCTGCGGCGGGGATTCTGGCGAGGGCTGCCTGATGGCGGCGAGTGGCGTTTTTCCAAAGGGCGAAATGGTTTGAGTATGCCTCGATGTAGCGGCGCAGTGTGGCAGGCTCGATGCGGTGCGGATGGCGCGTGCCGCGCTCGGGGTCGATGAATTCGTAATTACCATCCCAATCCGGTCGGGCCTCGGATTCAAGCCATGGCGAGAAGATCACGATGCTGCCGTGCCGTTGGCCGAGATGGCGCAGGATGGGTTCAGGATCACCGACAAACAACAGGTCGGATATAAACACCCGGATCGCATTGGCCCGCAGTTCTATTTTTGCGATGTCAGGTGCTCTGGCAGGATCCAAAGAGGGAAGGGCCATCGCGGTTTCTAACCACCGGTGGGTGCGCAGGGTGGCAGGATCAAGCGGAGATACCGCGTCTCCTCGCACCGCATGGATCGACAAGGATGCTCCCGCAGAAGCACAGCTCTCGGCGATGAAATAGAATAACTCGGCCGAACGCATCGCCTTCTGTTCTTCAAAAAACATCGAGTCCGAGACATCGATGATCAGGTCCACGACAGGGCGGACCTCCTCGCGGAAGAGCTTCATGGTATAACTCCCGGTGCGGGCGTATGCCTGCCAGTTAATATGCCGTGGGTCGTCCCCCGGCGAGTAGGCGCGGTGGTCCTGGAAATCCAGCGATGAGCCTGTCCCGCCGCCGGTGAATTCGCCTGCCTGTCCCTTCCACGTGCGTGATCGCAGGGGAAGCCTCAGCCGGCCTGACGCCGCCAGAGCCGAACTACGGGCGTTCTGCAATTGGGTGAGGTTCATCATCCGTTGATTTCAAGGTTGTCGCGGGTTTCCTGGATGATGGAAGCGCTCCGTTTGGTTTCCATGCCCCCACGAATGAGGAGGATGAGAAACATTGCGATATCCACGACGATCACACCTGACAGAATGGTTTCCCGTGACGTGCTGTGTTCCGTGAGCATGGCGATGTATGCAAGCGGATGCCATGCGAAGATCCACAAGAAACCACCGTTGTTCATCGAATCTGCAAGAATCGAGAGAACCCCGAGCATCACAAACGAAGCCACCTGCAACAGAAGATAGTGGGCAAGGCGCTGGTTTTCCCCGCGGAAGAGAAATGCATGCCACACCGCCGGAAAAAACAGGCTTCCAAGCAGGGAAAAAAGAACCACCAAGTCATCGGAGTAGCCGTAGGTCATGTGTCCCGTGTGACTCAGGAGCTCCGCACTGAAGATAGTCGCCAATCCCAGCAGTGAGATCATGACCGAATAAATCACGCCGGAGTTCCATGTCGGGTAGAAGAACCAGCCCAGTGTCCTGCCGATGATGCCGCGCTTGACGAATGGCTTGCAAACCGTGGGAACCAACATGGCGGAGTCTGTTAGCGCAACCACGATGGAGGGGATCACCACAATGGAAACACAGGTCATCAGAACCCAGGTGGCGGGAATGTCGTATACGCTCAAACCCAAAATAAAAAGAACGAGCAGAACCGACACAAGTCTGCGTGGAAAAGCATGGTTCTCCGCGGCAGGCGCAATGAGGGATGCTCCCAGCGAAAGCATGGTGTAGCCGAGATAGACAACGGTCGCAATGTAGACTGCCACACCGATACGTGATTCCGTGCTGTCCAAGGTCAGGAAATCCATGATGCCGCCGGAGCGCCCTATGCGACCGAAACTGGCGACCAACAACATGTAGGCCAGCATCAGCAGGCCGAATACGGGCAGGAGCAATCGAATGATGACCGAGGAACATCCGGAGAGCCCAACCGTGACGGCAGTGACTCCCATGGACGTGATGAAAATCAGGAAAAGAGCGGTCATTTCCGTGACCAGGTTCATGCCTCCGAAGAAGTAGCGAAGAATCAGATAGGGAATGATTGTCGTGAGCAACAGCGCGGATTGGCTGACAATGGCCACCCATTTACCGTAAACAATGCGCCATGCACTCAAGCGGGTGAGGACCATCATGTCGATCGTGTTGCCTTTCACCTCCGATGACAAAGCGTTGGTTCCCCGAAGCGGTTGAATGATCAGCACCGCGATGGAGAAAAAGGTGAAGATGATGCTGGAAATCACCGATCCCACCTGATCGGAGGTGGATGCCGCACCTGCGGAGAAAAGCATCACCGCGAGAAATACTTGCAGCGATAAAAACACCACGATGAAGGTTTTGGCGCGCATCCCCTGGCGCAGTTCCTTGACCAGCATCGGCGAGATGCGATCGGAGAAGTCAGATAGATGAATGAGTGACATTTTGGAATTTGAAGTTTCAGATTTCGGCTGGTTGAGGAAGCGGCGGTGGCAGGATGGCTTCCTGGCCGGATTCGATGCGTCCGAGGATATCGATGAACGCGTCTTCAAGATTGCGCTCTTCACGGTGGTATTCTGTGATGCGGAGGCCGTCCTTGACCATGCGGGCGAGCACATCGGCGGCTTTGGTCGGGTCCTGGGTATCGATGCGGATGCGTCCGCCGTTCTTGCGGGATTCTAGGAATTCGACATTCGGCTGGAGCACGCACCAATCGGAAATCGACTGGGGATCACCATCCACCTGCACATCGTAGAGCACACCGCCCACGCTGTCCGACCCGCGTTTAAGAGTTTCAGCATCGCCGTGGTGAACGATGCGGCCGTTGTTGATGAAGAGCAGCGAATCACACATTTCCCCGAGCTCGGAGAGGATGTGGGAGGAAATGAAAATCGTTTTCCCTTCCTGGGCGAGTACCCGGATGAGGTGTTTCAGTTCGACACGCGCCTTGGGATCTAGGCCGGCGGCGGGTTCATCCATGATCAGGATCTGCGGATCTCCTAACAATGCGCGGCCGAGTCCGAGCCGCTGGGTCATGCCTTTGGATAGCTTGTTGGAAAAGCGGTCTGCCAGCGGAACAAGGTCGGTGAAGTCCATGACCTCCTGGATGCGTTGACGGCGTTCCTGTCCCTTATAACCCAGGGCACGGGCGTAGAAATCCAGGTATTCCAGCACGGTCATGTGCTCGTAGTTTCCAAAATGGTCTGGCATCCATCCGATCATCTTGCGCACTTCCGCCGGGCGGTGGACCACATTGATACCGCAGACTTCCGCACTACCGAGCGTGGGGTAATCCAAGGTGGCTAGAATCCGCATGGTGGTCGTTTTACCGGCACCGTTGGCACCCACGAATCCGCAGACTGAACCATGCGGGATTTCGAACGTGACACCATTGACCGCCTTGAGCGCGCCGAAGTAGCGGAAGAGGTTATTGACTTTGAGGGCAGGCATCGAAGGGATTTGAAATTTGAGATTTGAAATTTGAGATTGGAAACCTCAGCGGGTGTGCACGGGTCCGGTGATGACGGTGCGGGTTTCCTTCCAACGGATGCCTGGCAAGGTATCGATACCGGGGGCATGGGTGGTGATGGCGATGAAATGACTGGGGCGGTTTTTCGCCCGTGCCAACATTTGCCGGTTGCGAGTGGTGAATGCGTTGGTTTCTTTGGCGAGTTCCGGTTCGGCCATGCTGGCATCAACGGATGTCGCCTTGAACGGTTTGCCGGTGGTGACGGACTCGGCGCGGTGCCATTGATTGTTGGCATCAAGGAAATAGAGGGTTTCTAGCGGAAAATCGAAGGTCGAGATAAACTCACCGGGATTTGATGTGCCTTCGATGCGCCCGCGAGTGGAAATCACGGCTGACAGGGCATGGCCATGTTCTGAGCGGCTTTGCCACCAATCGCCGGATCCTTCCATTTTACCACCGGATGGCACAAGACTGAAGCTACCTTTGGAATCATAACGGTTGGTGAATCTCGCCCATCGGGACTGGGCGATCGGCACAGGCGACATCATGCAGGCGGGATCCACCTTGAAGTTGGCGTTGCTTAGGATGCCGGTGCGGCTGATTTGTTCCTGATGGAGAAACGCGGCGTTTTGCCCACCGTCAGGGCGGACTTCCATGAGGACCCGGCGCATCCCATCACCACCGAAACCATCCTGGAAGATAATCAATGCGATGAGCAGGAGACTTGCTCCCAGAGAGATGATCGGCGTGGTGATGAAGAGGCGGTGTCTTTGTCCGGACTTCGCCAAAACAAACAGGTTCACCGGACCGACGAGGATGCCGAAGAGCACCAGCACCACAATGAACAACCCATAATTGAAATCCTTGCCGCCGAAGAGGTTCTGCAAGGGCCAACTTCCGTTGTAATCGGTATCGATGGATTTTGAGATTTGGTTGACGGGATTGGATTTCGATACCAGATCTACCGTTGCTTTTGGAGATAGGATCAAATCCGAACCGATGGATTGGATTTTGCATGATCCGTAACCGGTGTCCTCCGGAATTCCCAAAGTGGATGGAGATGAACTGCCTTGGGCGAATATGACGAGCTGACCACCCAGATTTATCCATGACAAAATCGCGTTGCGTCCGCTGGCGGGGACATTGGACCAATCCCTGTCGGTCATGATCACACTGTCATAACCGGAGAATGCCAACCAGTCGCTGGGAAGTTGTTTGGGATCGAATTTCCCGGCAAAATTGGTGGCACCATAATAGCTTCTGCCGCCGCGGGTTTTCACTTCGTCATCCAGCTTCGAGGCGTTTGCAGTGAACAACGCCTCGCTGAGCAAAGTGCAGGGATGGTTTGAGCTCGTCTCGTTGCGGATGGTGTTTTCCGCATGGCCAAGCGATCCGCTTAACGTGGTGGTGATACACGGCTGATCCCCGCCGGAACTGATGTTGGGACTGACGCAAACCGGCACCATGATATCCCGTGTGACGGTTTTTCCGGCAGGGGCGGTGAACGAGAATGATGACTGGGTTTGCAGATGGTTATCATACCTCGTGGAGCTTTTAAAATCCAGACCGATGGAACGATCCGAATTCAGATTGTTTGCGATTTTCACCCTGACCGGGAAAAACCCACTGCGGGGTGGCTGGGTGAAAAGTGCGAGCACCTCGACATGGGTGTCGGTTTTCGCATCGAAGACCTCGCGGATCATGGTTTCCTGAGCTGAAGCAGGAAGAATCAGGGCTAACAGAAATAGAATATGGCGCATGGGAGATGGCTCTTCGTTTCGAATTTAGTGCTTAAAATTGAGTGCTTAAGATTTGGCACTTAACACCTTCGGGGTCGCGCCACCTTGAAACGGAACCTCCTCTAACAGATCTCGTATGATATCACCGGTCGTGCGTCCTTCGACACGGGCGTTGTAATCGAGCACGATGCGGTGGCGGAGCACGGCCGGAGCGATGGATTTGACATCCTCGAAACTTGTGTTCGTGCGTTCGTGCATCAGGGCGCGGGCCTTGGCTCCGGAGGCGAGTGCAAGTGCCGCACGCGGGCTGGCACCGTAGCGGATGCCTTTCGCGGCGGCGGATTGCCCGGGGTGGGTGGCATCGACGAGACGGGCGATATAGTTGGCGACGACATCCGGCAGATAGATGCGCCGGGTCAGCTCTAACAACGAGTTGAATGTCTCCGCCGTCATCACCGAATCCACCTGTGGCTCGGTGCCGAGTTCGCGGTGGGAAACGATGCGTTGCAGGGTGGCCACATCATTGCGGGTGACTTCGAGTTTGAAAAGAAAACGGTCGAGCTGCGCCTCGGGGAGTGGATAGGTGCCTTCCAGTTCGATCGGATTCTGGGTGGCGAGCACGAAGAATGGCTTTGGAAGATCGTGGGTTTTTCCGAGCACGGTGACGCGCCGTTCCTGCATCGCCTCAAGCAGGGCGGACTGGGTTTTCGGCGAGGCACGGTTGATTTCATCCGCGAGCACGATGTTGGTGAAGAGCGGACCCGGTTGAAAAACAAACTCGCGACGTCCATCGACTTCCTGGAGCACCGGGTTGCCGGTAATGTCACCGGGCAGCAGGTCTGGAGTGAACTGGACGCGTTTGGTTCCCAGTTGGAGGAGTTTCGAGATTCCTTTCACAAGTTCGGTTTTCCCCAGGCCCGGCAGGCCTTCAAGCAGGATGTGCCCGCGGGCCAGCACACCGGCGATGATCAGGTCGATTAATTCCTGCTGACCGAAAAGCACCTGATTGAGCCCGCCGGTGAGAGAGCGGAGGTGTTTGGCGGCTTCGGTAACTTCGGTTTCAGTGGCGTGGTCCATAGTCTGTGTTGATCCATACGCAAGCTAGCAGGTCCGGTCACTTTGAAAATGAATAAGTCGTAATTTTTGATAAATGAGCGCGCGCAGGCAGGGATTATCTTTGCCTAGTGGACAGCGTCAAGGCAGGGACCGTCTCTCCGAGCGGTCCGCTCTAAAGAAATGCGAATGAGTGTGTCGGAACGGCTTTTCATTCTCTCCCCATTCGCGCGGACCGCTCGGAGATCGGTCCCTCTATCCTTGGCTTGCTCTTCATGGGCTGTCGATTCGGCTTGAGAGCATCTAAAAAAGCGATCAGACTTACAACCTCGCGCGGTTTGATTGATTGTTGCCATTCCTCCCATGAAAAGATCTCCGGATCATACGGTTCCACACAGACATCCGGCCAGTCTGGCGATATGGATGTCGTCGAGCATTGCGGTGTTCGTGCTGTTGGGATCGCTTGCGCTGGTCCTCGCATTCGAGCAGAATTTCGATCGAGAGGAACGCCGGTCGTTTGAGGAACTTGCACGGGCGAATGTCGGATTTCTGAAACGCTCCAATCTTCCGCAAAGCGCGAAAATGGCGGATCAACTCGGTGAAATCATCGGAGCGCGGGTGTATTTCTGGCAATCCGCCACCGGCACCGTAACTGGCCAGGCCAGCCACCCGCTGGACCCTGCCGCATTGAAAATGGAATTCAACGGTAAGGTGAACGTCATGCCAAACGGCGAATGGATGGTGGGCCTATCCGGACGCGATCAAATGAAATTGGTTTTTTTGCGCCCCGCATCCGTCCCTGTGCTGGCCATGGTTCGCACGGACACTTGGCTGGCACTCGCAGTGTTCTGGGCGCTCTCGCTTGCGCTCGGCTGGGGACTTGCCCGTCGGGTCACGCGACCGCTGCGTAGCCTTGCGGAATCTCTGCCGCACGTGGGCACCGATAGCAAACTGCCGGAGTTGCCAGTCTCACGCGGTGATGAAATCGGGCAACTCGCACGGACCTTGACCCGCACTCACGAGAGTCTGCGTGACGAACGCGAGAGACGAAGGGGCGCCGAGCGGCACGCATTGTTAGGCCGCATGGCCACCAGCCTTGCCCATGAAGTGCGCAATCCGGTGGCGGCCATTCGTCTGCACGCCCAACTGCTAGAGCACGCGATGCCTGAGGAAGCCATACTCTCACGACAACTCATCGAGAGCGAGGCGGAGCGCATCGAAGCACTGGTCGGCCAGTGGCTCAGCTACGCGAAACCCGTGCCTCCGATGCTTGGAGAGTTGGATTTGGTTGATTCTGTTAGGCAGGCAGTGCTCCTGATCACCCCTCAAGCCCGCCACGCCCGGGTGGTGATCGACGGCCCGGTGGCCACAGCACCGGTGATGATTCTGGCCGATCGTTTCCGGATACAGCAGGTTTTTGGCAATCTGCTGCGCAATGCCATCCAGGCCATGCCCTCCGGCGGACGTGTGACACTTGCGGTGATCAACGCCGGATCTCGGGTATCGGTGGTGGTCGACGACGAAGGCAGTGGATTCAGCACATCCGCCCTTGCGCGACTTGGAGAGCCATTTTTTTCAGAAAAAGAAGGCGGCATGGGCCTCGGGCTTGCGGTGGTGAAAGACATTTGCGAGGCTCATGGAGGAAGCCTGACCGTCGAAAATCACGCTGCCGGAGGAGCCTGCGTGCGGGTGGAGTTTGCCAAAAACCCGAATGCTGATAAGCTCCCTTTCTCCGTCCCCCTGCCATGACCGCCCGCCCGATCCTGATCATTGAAGATGAATATGCCCTTGGCACCGCATTGTCATTGCTGGTGCGGCGCATGGGACATCGCCCTACGCTGGTCGCATCCGCCGCAGCCGGATTTGCGGCTCTGGATGAAACGGATTTCGCGGCCGTGGTTCTCGATATCGGGTTGCCGGACATGAGCGGATTGAATGTCCTCAAGCGTCTTCGGCAGAATGACATCAGTGTGCCGGTGTTGGTGATCACGGCGCACGCCACCTTGGATCACGCGATCAATGCGCAGAAATCCGGTGCCACCGGATACCTGACAAAACCCTTGGATTTACGGCAATTCGAGCAAACCCTCGGCGCGACGCTCTCTCCCGGTTTGCCACTCAAAAAAACCGTGACGCCGAGTCACGAAACCCAAGCCGCCACCCTGATAGGTGCCGCCCCGTGCCTGCGCGAGACTTTCATCGGCATCGCCCGTGCCTGCGCTGGGGACTTCCCGGCGCTCATCACCGGCCCCAGCGGATCGGGGAAGAGCTTGGCCGCCGCAGTCATTCACGCACACGGAACAAGGTCCAGCCAGTCCTTCGAGGTGATCCTCGGCTCGCGGTTGATAGATGCTGCGGAATTCGAGCGGAATTGCGGCGGCACTCTGGTTATTGATGAAGTGACCGACCTAGCACCGGATCTGCAATCTCGCCTGGCATCCTGGTTGGCGAAGGCTCCGGAAAACCGACAACGCATTCTGGCCACCACTTCGCGTGACCCCCGTGAATCAGTGTGTGAAGGCAAATTGCGGGATGATTTGTTTTACTCTCTAACCACTCTGACCATTCCATTGCCGCCTCTGCGGGACCGCAGTGGCGATATTCCCGCACTGAGCGCGTTTTTCGTGGGTGTGCGGAACGATGCGCCAACACCGAGTATCACTCCTCCCGTTCTCGCCGCCTTGCAGGCCTATGCATGGCCCGGCAACGTCAGGGAACTGCGCCACGTCCTCGACTACGCCGTGACCATGAGCGGGGGAGGTCCGATTTTTCTAAGCCACCTGCCCGCACATGTCACATCCTCCGTAGGGCAGGGGGACGCCTCGCCGGCACCCGGTGAACTTGAGGCTGCGGTTGCCCGCTGGCTTGATGCCGGATTGGCCCTACCTGAATCCGAGCGACCGGTCTACGACGTGCTGCTGGATCGTATCGAGGCATTGATGCTCGGGCATTTACTGGAAAAACATGACAACCGACCGACTCATCTGGCCTCCGCCTTGCGGATGCACCGGGCCACCCTGCGCCAGAAGCTCCGTCGCGTCGGATTGCAGCGTGATGAAGAGTAGTCTATCGGGTCGAGCGAACAAAAATCGACCATCATCCGTCGGCTTGGAGCGAATCTTGTCCATCCCGGCGCATTGACCTAGGGCTGCATGTGGTGCGATGCATGGCCCGCGCACTTTCCGGTCCGCCCTTTATAACTACTATCTTCATGAACAAAACCACTTCATTCATTCTTCTGGTCGCATCCTCTCCGGTGATGGCTCAGAATTTTATCGAACCTCTGGTCGTCACCGCATCGCGCACTGAGGAATCCGCAAACCGAGCCGCCTACACGATGGCGTTTATCGATTCGGATTTCATCCGCGAAAATACCCGCCGAACCTTGCCCGATGCGTTGCAATACACTCCGGGTGTCTTGGTTCAGAAAACGGCCAACGGCCACGGGTCGCCTTTCATCCGAGGTTTCACCGGGCGCCAGAACCTCTTGCTGGTGGATGGAGTGCGCATGAATAATTCCACCCTTCGCAGCGGTCCGGTTCAGTATTGGAACACTGTCGATCCGCTCTCGATCGACCACATGGAGTTGATCAAGAGCCAAGGTTCGGTGCTTTACGGATCGGATGCCGTAGGCGGTACGCTCAACGTTTTCAGCAAATCCTCGGATTTCCGCGAGCGCCCTGCGGATCAACCGTATTTTGGAGGCTCCTCTTCCTACGAATTCCGAGCAAACGGACAGGGCAGCCACATCGGCCGATTGGAAACCGAAGCCGGTGTGGGCGGGAAATTCGGCGTCTGGTTAGGGCTTTCCGCGAAGGATTATGGCGACATCGAGGACTCCTCCGTCGGGCGCATGAAGGGCACCGGATATCCGGAACAGGATCTGGATTTTAGAGTGGATTGGGCGGTGACGCCGGACTCAACGCTGACATTCGCCACGAACTACGTGAATCAGGACGGCATTTCGCGTTGGCACCGCACGATTAACAACAATCCCGGGTGGTATCACGACGGCCACTCAACCGCTCCCGGTAAATGGACCACGGACGACTTCGACCAGGAACGATCCCTCAGTTATCTCCGCTATGCCGGAGAAAACCCGAATGCCGGTGCCGCCATCAAATGCTGGAATGCCACCCTTTCATTCCAAAAATCCGCCGATTCCGAGTTTCAAAACCGTAACCCTGCGGAAAATAGCCTGCGCGGATCCAACATCAATCTGGAAACCATCGGATTGGACGTCACCTTGGAATCCGAGATCGGTCCCGGCACTTTGGTGTATGGCGTGGACTTTTACCATGACGATGTCGATTCCTCAGGATACAAAAAGAAAACCAACGGCTCCTCTTATCAGGAAGTTCTCCCAGTGGCGGATGATTCCCAATATGATCTTTTCGGGATCTTCGCCCAATACATTTGGAAACCGACGGACAAACTGGAAATTACAGCAGGCACGCGTTACACGTTTGCAGAGGCATCGCTCGGGCGCTTCTACAATTCCGCCGGCACCGTCCTCCAGCCCAGCCAGTCGCAGGTTTGGGATTCTCTCGTCGGTGCATTGCGTGCCAGTTATCAATTGACCAGCGACTGGAATCTCTATGGCGGCATTTCCCAGTCGTTCCGGGCTCCAAATCTCGACGATCTCACCGGAAACATGAGTGCCAAGTCCGGCTCGCCCTCGCTCGGGTCCACCGATGTGGATTCTGAAAAATACCTCACCTACGAAATAGGCACCCGTCACACCACCAAGAACACGGCCCTCGGTTTCGCTGTGTTTTATACCGATGCAAGCGACGCCATCACCGGCGTTCCGATCATCTCTGGAAGCGCGACGACCATCAACGCCAACGCTTCGAGTGCCTACATCTATGGAGTGGAGCTCGAAGGATCCTGGCGCTTCCACCCGGAATGGACGCTCAGTGGCTTCACCGCATGGCAGGACGGGCGCACGGAAAGCCCGTTGTTTATCGGCGGTCCTGTCGTTGACAAACCCATGCCTCGCCAACTGCCACTCACCGGATCGGTCTCCCTCCGCTGGACGCATCCTTCCACGAAATACTGGGTCGAAGGACGCGTTCTAGCCGCCACCACCGAAGACCGCATCACCGCCGGAGATCAGGCTGCGGACAACCAACGTGTCCCCACTGGCGGCACGCCGGGATATGTCGTCGCCTCGCTCCACGCAGGTTGGCGGGTCAATGACCACCTCGATCTCACCTGCGGTGTGGAAAACCTGACCGACCAAGACTACCGCAACCACGGATCCGGCCAGAACGAACCCGGATTGACCGGAGTTTTCGGGGCTAAAGTCAAATGGTGAAAAATATCGAGCTCTCCCAATTTTATCCTTGCGGAACCATGAGGAGGGAGTAGTTTGCGGAAGGTCGTAATGGTTCTTCCTCTGCGGTCTATTATAAACCGGGCGTTCGCCCATTCGATAAACAATAAATAAACAAAAACATGAAAACAAAATATCAAATCCGTCGTGGTTTCACATTGGTGGAACTTCTTGTCGTCATCGCGATCATCGCCACGCTGGCAGGTGTCGGAGTGCCAGTTATTATTGCCCAAAAGAAAAAGGGCGACCGCAGTCAGGCTATCAACAATGCCAAGGAAATTGGAACCGCGCTCTTCGGCTTCGACCAAGATTTCGGCAGTTTCCCGAGCGATGCCACGGCTGTGTCAGTGAAGGAAAGCAATCCGGATAGCACTCTCACATTGGGCAAAACGAATTCAAACGACTACTTCCGTCAACTGCTCGTTTCTGGCCTGCAGTCTGAAAAGCCGTTTTATGCAAAAGCCGCCTACACCAAGAAGCCTGACAATGTTATGACCGGCGACAAAGCTCTGGCAGCGGGTGAAGTGGGGTTTGCCTACATTATGAAAACCGATTCGGAAGCCCTTCCGAGTTCGGGAAATACCGGACGCCCAATCCTTGTTACTTCCGTGTTTGAAGCAAAAACCGATGGCACTTTTGATCCGGACGTTTATGATCGCATGGCCGTTGTTCAACGTATCGACAACAGCGCAAGTGCGGAACAGGTCAGAACTTCTGACAAGAAGGCCAATGTCGGTGGTGGAAAAACGCTTTTCGAAACAGGAGCTGACACAGTTTGGGGAACCGATATCACCCCGGTGATCAAGGCCCCGCTTAAAGCGCCATAATCCCTGATTCACAAAATTCCATAGCCGGAGAGCCTTGTCGGTTCTCCGGCTTTTTGCTTTCAGTGGTCTTGCCTCTTTCATTTGATTGCCTACGATTGCGGGCGTGAACGATTCTTTTCCCGTATCTCCTCCACGTGCGTGGGCGGAAGTTGATCTCGCCGCTCTGAAAAACAACCTCAGAGTGGCTCGTGAGGCGAGTCATGGAGAATTGATGGCCGTGGTCAAGGCCGGGGCATACGGTCATGGACTGGAGGAAGTGGCAAATGCGCTCGTAGGCGAAAACCTGATCTTTTTCGGCGTCGCCAACGTCGGCGAAGCCCGCCGCATCCGCAACGCGGGCGTGAATACCCGCATTTACCTGCTAGGGGCGACCTGGGCTGGCGAGCGCGAGGAAATCGTCGCCCGCAATTGGACTCCCTGTTTATCCACTTTGGAGGAGGCGGAGCATTTTAACCGTCTGGCTGCAGCTGCGGGCACTCCACTCAAGGTGCATCTCGCGGTGGATACCGGAATGGGCCGAGGCGGCTTTCTTCTGGATCAACTCGCTGATTCGATGGCCGTGCTCGAGCGCATGGAATATCTCGAAATCGAAGGAATCGGCTCGCACCTGCCATCCGCCGATGAGGATGAGGAATTCACCCGCTCGCAAATCGCACGTTACCATGAAATCATCGAACAACTGGGTGGACCTGCGCGATTCAAATGGCGGCACTTGCTCAACAGCGCCGGCTTGCTCGCCTATGATCGCGGGACCTGCAATCTCGCCCGGCCGGGTCTCATGCTTTACGGGGTTTCACCGCTGCCTGCGTATCAGGACCGGTTAGCCACGGTGATGACTTTAAAATCCCGCGTGACCTTGGTCCGCACATTGCCCGCGGGGCATGGGGTTTCCTACGGACGGCAGTTTGTGACCACCAAACCGACCCGCGTTGCCACTATCGGCATCGGTTATGGCGATGGTTACCCGCGCCATGTTTCCGGCAAAGGCTCGGATGTCTGGCTGGATGGTCGCCGGTGTCCCATCCTCGGCCGCGTGACCATGGATCAAATCATGGTGGACGCCTCGGAATGCGGAGACGTCATGGAAGGCGATGAGGTGGAAATGTTCGGCCCGAATATCCCCGTGAACGAAATCGCGGAAAAAGCCGGCACCATCGTCTGGGAAATCTTCACCGGCATCACCCCGCGGGTCGTGAGGTGCTATCGGTAGGCGGCTGCGGTGCGCCAAGGCAGGGACCGTCACTCCGTGCGGTCTGCATGCATGAGGTGAGAATGAAAAGAGAATGCAGAGTTCTACAGATCATTCATTCGCACAATCATTCGCCCCCATGGGCTGGACCGCCCGGAGGTCGAGTCCCTGCCTAAGAGGACCGCCCGGAGGTCGGGTCCCTGCCTAAGAGGACCGCCCGGAGGTCGAGTCCCTGCCTAAGAGGACCGCCCGGAGGTCGGGTCCCAGCCTATCGCACGCGGACCGCTCGGAGAGACGGTCCCGGCCCACTGCGCTAAATCCATTTACGTATTAAAAAACGCCCGGTCTCCACTGAAGGAAACCGGGCGTTTTTGAGAGTTGTCGGTTTTCAGGGCTTACCAGTCGCCACCGCCGCCGCCGCCACCTTTGTAGCCGCCGCCGCCTTTGTAGCCACCGCCACCGCCGCCACGGCGATCTCCGCCGTAACCGCCGCCGCCGCCACCACCACGGCGTTCTCCGCCGTAGCCGCCGCCGCCGCCACCACGACGTTCACCGCCGTAGCCACCGCCGCCGCCGCCGCCACGACGTTCACCGCCGCCGCCACCGGGCTTGAATTCCTTGGGTTCCGAGGCGTTGACGCGGAGCGCACGACCTTGGTAATCGTAATTATTGAGCGCTTCAATCGCGGCGTTCAGTTGACTCTGATCGCCGAGGGTCACAAAGGCAAATCCCTTGGATCTGCCAGTGTCGCGGTCGGTGATGATTTTGACCCGTTCGACGGGGCCATATGCGGCGAAGAGTCCAGTGACGTCTTCTTCAGTAGCGGTGTAGGGCAGGTTGCCCACGTAAATGTCCATTTTTTGTCTGTTCTAATCACGCCATCACATTCAACACTTCCTGAGACCATGGCGTTAGAGACCAGACGAAGCGCACCAACCCGCGAAATTACAGGGCTGACGAAACGGGCTTTAGCCGCGAAAATCGGGTTTGGCAAGAAAAGTTTCAAAAAAAATCAACCTGTCAAATCCTTATCCCAGAGGTCGGATCTCCGCAATGGCGGGTAATTGGTTCAGAAAAACCTGACGGGCTATCTCTTGAATGTCGGATGCTGTTACGCTGTGGATGCTTGCGCGCCAGTCGGCGGGAGAGGGGATCCGCCCGAAATCGAGCACACCCTCACCGGCCCATGAGGCGTGGGCCGAGGTGGACTCGAAGGCCAGCTTGCTCTGGGCGATGGCCAGGCGCTTTGCGCGATCGAGTTCGTCCGCCCGAGGCCCATGGGTGACGAGATCGTCGATTTCCCGATGGATGCAGGCCAGCGCCTCATCCCGAGCGTCAGGATCAAGACCGGCGTTGATCTCAAATGCCCCGGTTTCATGGAAAAGGGTGACATCGCTGCCAATCTGATAGCACAACCCGCGTTCCTCGCGCAGCTCAAGAAACAACCTGGAACTGGCGGATTCACCCAGCATCATGCTCAGCAGTCGCAGGGCATGACGGGACTCCGCATGACGGCCGGGCGAGTGCCAGGCCAGGGAAAGCTGGAGTTGGTCGGTTTCCCGCCTATCGATCAAATGGGCGGCAGAAGAACCGCTTCGCTCGAAGGGAGAAGCGGTATTCCCCTGGTGGAAGCGCCTCGGCAGATGGGGCGTGATGATGGCCAACACTTCATCGTGGGTGAATGGACCTGCCGCAGCAATCACCAGATCGTCCCGGAAATGATGGTGGTTTCGGAAATCCACCAGTGACTTGCGGTCGATCTTGGTGATCGATTCGAGAGTGCCCGAAATCGGATTTCCTAGCGGATGATCGCCCCAGAGGGCTTTGGAAATGAGGTCTCCGATGTGATCGGCGGGCGACTCGCGATACATGGTGATTTCCTCGCCGATGACTTCGCGTTCGAGTTGGATTTCCGGAGCTGGAAATGTGGCGTGCCAAACCATGTCGCACAGGACATCGGCAAGCACCGGAAGCAGTTCCGCCTCGCCGCGCCCGTCGTAAACCGTCTGGTCCTCTGAAGTGCATGCGTTGATTTGTCCGCCTGCATTTTCGATATCGAAACTCAACTCCCTCGCGCTCCGGCGGGCAGTGCCTTTGAAAACCATGTGTTCGAGAAAATGCGCGAGTCCAGCGGGCAGATCGGTTTCGTCCCGGCTGCCTGCAGGCACATGGATGGTGAGCGCCGCACATTCGGAATCTTCCAAAGTCGCGACCGCGAGGCGTGGCCCGTCTGGGATCCGGCTCCATTGGTATTGGGCTTTACTCATGATGTCAGGGTTTTCATCAGCGCCTCAGCCAATACAAGATCGGAGGGCGTGGTGATTTTCAAATTGGGATGCAGGGACTCGATGAGTTTTACCTTCACGCCGATCGCCTCGACGGCAGAAACCTCGTCCGTAACCACCAGATTGCGGGCGGACACTTCCGCGTAGGCATTCCGCAGCAGTGAAACCTCGAAAACCTGGGGCGTCTCCATCGACCAGAGGTTTTCCCGGCTGACCGATCCGACACAGAAATCCTCACTGTCCGAACGTTTCATGGTTTCCGTCGCGCGCCTGGCAAGGCTGGCGGCACGATGGTTTATGGCAGCCTCCAGACAACGGCTGATGTCACTTGGAAAAACCAACGGCCGCGCACCGTCATGCACCGCCACGTAATGGCACCCCGAATCCATGGCTTCCAACCCCAGCGCCACGGAATCCTGGCGGGTTTCTCCACCATCGACCCTCTTCACCGGTTTGGAGAAACCCTCGGAATCGATCTGGCTCCATCGATCCTCCGGGCAAACAACGACCAGCGAGCTAATGGCCGGGCAGGCGAGAAATGCATCGATCGTGCGCCACAGCACGGTCACCCCGGCAAGCGGCCACACCAGCTTGTCCATGCCCATGCGACGACTGGAACCTGCAGCGACGATAACCGCGGCACAATCGGAGGATGTGGAACTGCTGTGCATGAAGGTGGACCGGCTTTTGCGGTCGGGCGACGCTAGCAGCAATAACCCACCCGCGGGAAGCCCAACTTTCACGAGTGTGGAGGCCCCCAGCGATCAGGCACTTAAATCGCCATGATCTGGGGAGCTGTGCTTCAAAACCCAGCGATATTCACCGGCGATTTGTTGCTCGACGGGGCGTCGCAATTCCTCAGGCAGGACGCCCCATGTGTAGGTCTCGATTTCGTAATGCGGGCAGATGCCGGGATTCTCGATTTTCCATGCGAGCACCTCGCGGACTTGCTCCCGAGTGGAGCGCAGCGGTGGAGCGGGCTTGGCATCCAGTGGAACATGGAAATGAACGCGAGCTTCCACCGCGCCGGGAATCCCATCCACAGCGAGGAAATCCGGAAGATCTATGAACCGCCGAATGGATCCGACATCGTCCATGATGAGGACCTGGTGAAAATACGTGGGTTCGTCAAATGCCCGGATCGCCTCAATCGCCGCCGGATCCCGTGGATCAAAGGCAAGCGCACTGGATAAATGGATTTTCGAGATCCGGATGCCGGCGGCTTTCAAAGCATCCAGCGATGCCCTTGCATCATCATACTCCAACGCGAAATGGCAGGCATCATAGTTCACCCCGATACGGCGGCGGACGGCCTCCGAGTCCGGAGCTGCAGCGTGCAGACGCTCAAAAAAAACGAGTGTTTCAATCGTATTTTCGAAATGCCCGAGCGGCTCCGGTTCGAGGCCGAGATGAAAATCGAGACCTGTCTCAACACACAGATTATCAAGCCATTCTGATAATTTATAAATATTTACTAAAATCGATGACTCATCCGCTCCAAAGCTTTTGTGCGAGCCGGGAAGGGTGGAAACCGAGGCTCCGGTATCGGGCCGCGCGATGGCGGCGAGAATGCGGAACAGGTCCTTGGTATATTCCAAACGGGCGGGATCCGTCCAGTCCGGTTGAAACACTCGTTCTTTCACCCGCGTGCCGTGGAAACTGCCATAAGGAAAGCCATTGATGGTAAAAACGTAGGTCCGGGTTGCCTCCAACCAATCCTTGAAGGCGGCCAGACGGTCTCCTTCGAGCAATTCCCGCGCGGCCACCGCCGAGAGTCGCAGGCCAATGCCGAAGTCGCCATCTAAGGAAAGAAGGGCGGGGGATCCGTCCGGTCCCGGCCGCCGCAGAAGGTCCCTAACGGCCAGCACATGGGTTTTCAAGACATGCTCCGTCTCCGCCCAGGTCTCCGCAGGGTGGATGTTGGTGCAATAGGAAAGGTGGGAATGTTGGAATTTCACGGAAAAATGACGGCGTTGCTGGTAGGGCGGCGCTTGGTTTCCAGCGGCATGCGGCGGATCCGCTCCGCGATGCACGGCGGCTCGTGCGCGAGGTCATCCTCAAGCACCGCAGCGGCCTCGGCATTCACCCTCACCGGCTTACGCTTGGGTTTCTCCTTCAATGAGAGCGATTTCTTCGGGCGTGAGGCCATAGAGTTCGTAAACGAGTTGGTCGATTTTCTGGTCGGTGGCTGTGACGGCGTTTTGGAGAATAGCGCGTTCCTTGTTAGTTTCTACGGCTCGGAATTTGGGAGTCAATGCGAGCATTCTATCTACCAGGGCAATCATCCGACTTCTCATTTGATCAGAATCATTTGGCGGCAAAGGGAATGCCAGCAAGTCCTTGATCAAAACCTTGGGAAAAGCACCTTTGAATGCATTCGCTGAAGTATTCAGGTTATAAAACGACACCACTTTTGAGTTCAGCAATCCAAGTAGAAATTTCAGCGAAATTTTCGCATCTGGTTTGAGGCGAAGCCCGTCAACTGAGTTTGAGAAGACAAACGGCTCGGTAGCGATCACCGCTTGGATGCAACCATTAGCAGTTACCTCACGTATCAACACCCGTTCTCCTTCAAACCAACTTGGCGAGCGTGGTTCTGCAAGCCATACGCCATAGTCTACCCAGCCACCAGCCCATGCCAAGTCGTAGCGTCGAACCTCACTCCCTCCCAAGAGCTTCTTGTGGGTCTCTTTGGATTTTTCCTCAGAGTGAAAGCATCTGGAAGTTGATTCATAGCCTTTTTGAGGCGGTTTCCCTTTTCCTTTTTGATAAACCTTCACGCCCCAAACAGCTTCTGAAAAATCACTAAACGTCCGGTTTGATGATGAGATTTTAACCACCAGTTTGTCTACGTCTGGAGATCGGTAAATTGGGAAAACAAAGGCGGGATCTTCAGTGATACGCTGGAATTGAAGCTGATATTTAGTCCTCGATTTCGTATCCCATCTGTCGATATCAATGGATTGGGAAGACGTGGCGCAACTTTTTATGCAAATCATAACCACTGTCTCGACTGTTGCGTCTGCGAAGACACCTTTTGGAGCGATTGCCAGATTGACGGGAGGCAATGACTGGCAAAGCATTTGCCTGAAATTGATGTTGAATTTTGCAGCAACCCAGGCAGAGGGAATGATTACCCCGAAATAAGAATTCATTTTAAGCAGCGCGTGCGCTCGTTCAGCGAAAACCGGATAGGTGTCGATTTGATACTCAGCAGAATGATAATTGCTCCGAAGATAATCCGATTCATCCTCTGCTAGAAGAGCTCCATAAGGCGGATTTCCGACGACAGCGTCAAACCCTCCCTCTTTCATTATGTCCTTGAACTGGACCGGCCAGTCGAACGCGCGAACGCGGACTAGATCTTCTGACATTACTGAGAAGTCCGAAGAAATGAGCGAGTTGCCGCACTTGATATTGTTTTCCAGAGAGGGGAGCAAGGCGGTATCCTTGGAGAAAAGCTCGCGTTGCCGCTGGAGGGTGGTGCGGTTCTCATTCTCCAGCATTTTCAGATAGAGGGAAAGCTGGGTGACTTCCACGGCTTGGGCGTCGATGTCCACGCCATAGACGTTGTCGCGCAGGATGCGGCGCTTGAGCTCGACGGTGAGGTGGACGTCGCCGGTGACAGGATCGACCCAGCAGAGCTCCTTGCGGCGCTCATCGGGTTTCCGGGTGAGGCGGCGCTGCCAGTGCTCGCAGACGCGCTCGAAGCAACGGATGAGAAACGATCCGGAGCCGCAGGCAGGATCAAGGAGATGAAGGGCGGAGGTTTGCTTCTCGAAGGTGGCGAAGGTTTTAACATCCAAGATGGGAGTCAGGAGCTTGCCCACGGTCTGCTCCACGATGTAATTCACGATGTAACGCGGGGTGTAATAGACACCTCCTGCTTTGCGGACTTCGGGCTTCTCCTCGATGGTTACACCACGTCCGTGGGGACGGACGATTTTTCCGAGAAAGCGTTCATAGACGTTTCCTAGAATTTCGACCTCTATGACGTTGAAGAGATAAACCGACTCGTCATCGGACAATTCACCAATAAAGTCCGCCAGCCATTGGTCGCCTACATACAGGTCTTCGGTAAAGTGAGGTTTGAACAGTTGGCCGTTGAAAAACGGCACGTGGCTGGCCGGGCGGCGATCGAGAGCACGGAAGTGGCGGACGATTGCATACCAGAGGGAATCGCGGGACTCATCGGAAGTGCGAGAGCCAGGGTTTTTTGCGGCTACATCCCCATCGAACATCGAGGTTTGGCCGTAGCGCTTGGTATCGTCCCGAGCGTAGCTGCGCCGCCATGTCTGGACGATGGAATCCAGACGGGTGCCAGTATCGATATCCCGATCCTCGCAGATGCGTAGAAAGAGCAGACGGTCGAGGATGTGTTGGACGGCCTCGGTCAGGCGGGAAACCTCGCGGATGTCGCCATCCGGATTGTGTTTTACCAGATCACTGCCAAGAGAGCGGCGGGATTCATCAAGGAAGCCCAGGAACTCGGTATCAAGGGCACGGGTCCGGTCCGGCTTGATGAGATAGAGCTGCTTCGCCTTGCCTCGTCCGGTAGGCGCGCGTTTAGGGAGGGAATCCAACAGTGCATCAATGCTTCCGGCAGCGACGCTGGACCGGGCAAGCAGATCCCAGATTTGTCGGGCCACAAAGGGGAATTCTTTAAAATGCCAGCTTTTCCAAAGCCCTTCATCGGGGCGGTCCATATGAGGCTTTCCACCGACGACGTAGATTTTGATTTGTTCGAAATCACTCAGGACGGCGAGCGGGAGGTTTTTGTTCCAAGCGTAGCGCTTAGCCTGGAAGGCGTATTTTGGGCCGAGGGTCTCGCGGGGTTTCTTCGCCTCGCAGATGAAGCGGCTCGTGCCATCAGTGCGGAAGAGGTAGTCAGCCCGCTTGGCCTTTCCCGCGATGTCAGTACGGCTTTCAATCTCTACCTCACGCTCGTTCTGGATGTGGCCGACTTTATTTTCCAAATCCCAGCCAAGGGCACGGAAGAAGGGGTTAAGAAAATCGTCGCGGAGCTGTGCCTCGGCATACCCAGGGCTGGTGAGATCGACGTGCTGTCGGGTAAAAGCTGCAACAAGCCTGTTTAGCTCAATCTCGAAGGTTTCAAAGGTCATATCAGGTGCTTGAACCAAGCGTGAACTATAACACTTCAAACGTCCAGCCAGATACTTAGCGAGTGGAAAGATCCGCGGGCCGGAAAACATCCCGAGATAGGGGGGCTGCCAGATTGGCGAAATCGGTGGCATCGGCTTCCATCTCGCGGTTCAGCGCCCGACGCACTATCGCCGAAACGGGTTCCTCGTCCGCCTTTGCCTTTTTGCGTAGCTTTGTTTCCAGAGCTACGGGGATTTTCACCGTCAGAGTCTTCATAGTAAGGCGGATCGTATTAGCCGAAACCTCCTGAGGCAAAGGAAAATTGCCATTCATTAATGCCAATAGGGGTTGCAGGACTCAAAAATCATTTAAGCTAAATGAATCGAGGAGGAGCGATCTCCGCATCGCCGATGCCCTTGAGAAGACAATGCAAAGCGCTCCGCAAACACTCATTGGCTTTATCATGGGCATCGGCGATGCGGAGATCGCCGCCCCTCGATTCAATTCCGCATTACATATATTGTAACAAGTATTCTGATTTTCCACCTCCGCTATTGAGGTTCCTTGATGTTCTGATTCACTTCCGGCCCCGGCCGCTGCCTGCCGGGCCAACCAAACCGTATCTTATCATGGGAAGAGCTTTTGAATGTCGCCGCCGGGCCAAGGAATCGAGATGGGCCACCATGTCCAAAGTGTTTCCGAAACTTGCCAAATCTATCACGCTGGCTGCGAAAAATGGCGGTCCGGATCCTGAGTCGAACGCGCCGCTGCGTGTGGCGATCTCCAATGCCAAGGCCCAGAATCTTTCACGCGAAAACATTGAGTCAGCCATCAAGCGCGCCGCCGGTAAAGATGCATCGGAGATCTCGGAGGTCAGCTACGAAGGCAAAGGCCCGCATGGATCGTTGTTTTTCATCGAGTGCGCGACCGACAACTCGAACCGTTCGGTCACGAACATCAAAACCATTTTCAACAAGAACGGCGGCCAACTGGTCAATACCGGTGCGCTGGATTTCATGTTTTCCAGGAAATCCGTCATCGAGTTTTCCACTCCCGAAGGAAAAAATTTGGAGGATATCGAGCTGGAACTCATCGATGCCGGGCTTGAAGAAATGCACGAGGACGATGGTGTGGTCTCGGTCATCGGCGATTACACGTCTTTTGCCCAACTTTGTCAGGCGGTCGAAGCCCTCGGCATCACCGCCACCAAATCCGGCCTACAGCGCCTGCCGAACCAGCCGATCGAGCTCACCGAAGAGCAAATGACCGATGTTGAGAACATCGTGGATAAACTTGAGGACGACGATGACGTCCAGGTGGTTTTTACCAACCTCGCCTGATGCCTTGTCGCAAATTACCCTCCGAGGGCGAAGCGTTACAAAGAATAGGCTTCACGCATTTTCATTGGCGTCGACGCTCATAGAGCGCCGCTACAAGCGTTCCAATCGAACCAAAATCAACCGCCGGTGCGCGGTGGGCGCTTCTTTTTGTCTGGGGTGACATCGCGGAGATTTCCGGTCGGGGTCCCCTGCTGGCGGGCTTTCTGCATTTCCGCCTGACGTTCCGCCATGCGTTGGACCCAGGACTTGTTACCGCCCTTGACCGGTTTCAACTCGGGCTCGGGCACCTTGCTCATCAACCATGTCTGGCCGATGGAGAAGATGTTCTGGGTGGTCCAGTAGAGGGCTAGCGCGGAGGCGAAATTATAACAGAAGAAGAAGAACATGAACGGCATGAACATGATGATGCGCTGCTGCATCTTGTCGCCGGACATGGGGGTCATCCTGATTTGGAGGAAACTCGAAATCGCCATGACGACGGGCAAAAAGTTGATAGGCACACCGGAAATGTGGGTGAAGGTGTCCGGTTGTGAAAGATCGTCCACCCAGAGGAAACCCTGGCCACGGAGTTCCACGGCGTATTGCAACATGCGGTAGAAGCCGAAGAAGATCGGGATTTGAATGAACATCGGCAGGCAGCCGCCGAGCGGATTGATGCCGAATTTCCGATAGAGTCCCATCGTCTCGGTGTTGAGCTTGTTGGGGTCGTCGCCGTATTTCTCCTTCAGCTTCTCCATCTCAGGCTTGAGCTTGGCCATCCGCTTCATCGTGTGCGTGGACTTGGCGTGAAGCGGCCAGATAACGATGCGCACGGTGATGGTGAGGAGGATGATGGCGAGTCCCCACGACCAGTGTTTGGCGATGCCATCGAGCCAACCGTGATAGATGTTGAGTAGGAAGTTGAGAGTGCGTGAAACAAGTGAGAACCAACCGTATTGCATCAGGTCGCCCCACCCTTCTCCCCAGCTTTTTTCCATTTTACGGAGCAGCGGGTTGTGTTTCGGTCCAATGAAAATACGGTAATTGAAAGACCTGAGTTCCTTCGAGCCGAGAGTAGCGGCGGGAAGTCGGAGACCCGCACGCACGGATGTCACAGGAGTGGCATTTCCCGGCAAGGTGACTTGCTCGGGCTTCGCCCAGAGGGTGGTGACTACCGGTTCTTTGGGTTGGAGTGCGGTGGCAAAGAACTGGTTCGTTACACCGGCGAACTCGATCTTGTCACCCTCCGGACTGGAGATGATGGGCTTGGCGGCACCGAACATGCCGCCTTTGAACGACGATCCGTCTGTGAAGTTGATGCTGCCGTTCTTGCGCCAGAAGAATCCGGTTTGCTGTGATACTTCCGCCTGATAGAGCGGAGTCGCCTCGCCGAGGAAGATGCTCCACTGGTTGAGGTTCAGTGCGGTGGCGGCGGAGTTTTCAAGCTGGAGATCAAAATCCAGCAGATAAGGAGCGCCGGTTTCCTTGGATTCGATGAGAGTGAAGGTTTTCTTCGCGATGAGACCGGAAGCAAGTTTGGCGATGTAAACCGCCTTTTTACCATCGATGGATTCCTCAGCTTTGTAAGCGTAGGAGATATTTTCAAGCGACTCCCCCACCCCGGCAATGGCACCGATGGGGCCGGAACCGAAACGGTTGACCTTGACGCGATTCTCCGGACTGCGGTCCTTCGTGCCAACCGCGAATTCATGTTGGAATTCTGCGAACTTGATGCCTCCACCAATGTTAGTGAGGGTGTATTCGACCTCGTCGTTTTTCAGTGTGACGAGTTCTTCCTCGGTCGGCGGTGGTGGTGGCTCTACGGTAAGTTCCGCCTTGGTTTCCTTGGCTGCCGGAACGACCGCTTGCTCATTCGCCTTTAGCAAGGCTTCCTGACGTTGTTTTTCCTTGAGCGCCTCCTGCTGGTTCAGGCTGGAGTAATGGATATTGACGGCGAGCAGGATGCCGCAGATGCCGAGAACGGCCCAGGTCTTACGATCGTACATGGATGACGGGGTGGAGTGTTAGAGTGATGGCGGTTCGCCGTGACAGGAGCAGGTGTGTTTGCGGGAGTCCGCACACCGTGGCGGCGGGACGGGGTCATAACCACTGCCACCCCATGGATGACAGCGAAAAATCCGGCAAATTCCATACCATGACCCGCGGAAGGGACCATGGGCCTCGACGGCTTGCAGAAAATAGTTCGAACACGTCGGGGAATACCGGCATCCGGCGGCCGGGCCGGCGACCACTTTCAGCATCGGATTGAGGATGCGCTGGTAGAAGCGTATCAAAATCCAGATCAGGGTGCTGAGGAGTTTGGAAATCACGGTTTGTCTTCAGGACGGACGAAAAGCCCAAGTCGGCGGGCCTGACGGAGCCAATCGGCTTCGAGTTCGGCAAAGGTGGCTTGGGCCGCCCCAGGTCGGGCGATGGTGACGAGAAACCGCCTGATTTCGGCGAATTCCGGGGCGTGGTTCTGAACGAGGACGCGAAATCTGCGGCGGAGCAGATTGCGGTCGTGGGCCATGCCGCTGCGTTTGGTGGTGATGAAACCGGGGCTCAAGAATGAGAGGGATGAATCCGCAAGAGTGCTCAAAATAACGAACCGGCCGGCTTTCGCCTGACCGGTGTTTTTCACACGTGCGAAATCCGCACGGTGTTTCATGGTGGTTTTCCGCGGGAGTCGCATGGCAGGGATGCTGAGGGCATCCTGAGCCGCGTTTGGGCGGAAACTCAGGAACCGTGCTGGACCGTGTGGCGGCTGTATTGAAGCTCGACACCCTTGGGAATGAGACGCTTGCGGCCTTTTTGACGGCGGCGGCGGAGGATGTCACGTCCGGATTTGCTGGCCATGCGGGCACGAAAACCGAATTGATTTTTACGGGTGCGCTTGGAAGGTTGGTAGGTGCGTTTGCTCATGGCTAGTGTAAAGAAGCTTTGTGCCGTCCGTTTTGCGGCTCGGGGCGCGCACTCTAGTCAGAGATTGCGGGTTGTCAATCCACCAATGACAGAAAAATAAAAAAATCCCTCGAGTGCGGCAATTTTCTTGCAAAACCGAAGGGCCTCGCGTTCGATGCGTCCTCAACCATCAACCAAGGACGGTCTGGCACATGCTGGATCCATCCCCTAAGACCATGAGCGATACAAAAGAAATCAACCTGAAAGAATATCAACTCCACGAAGGAGACACCGGCAGCGCCCCTTATCAAGTGGCCCTCCTCACCCAACGGATTTTCCATCTGACGGACCACCTCAACATCCACAAGAAGGACTTCTCGTCCCGCCGCGGATTGTTGACCATGGTTTCCCAGCGCCGCAAGCTGCTGGACTTCATCAAGAAGGGCTCGGAACAGAAATACAAGGACGTGATCGGCAGCCTGGGACTCCGCCACTAACCACTCTCCGCAAGACAGCCACGGGAAAATCACCCGTGGCTGTTTCGCGAAACGGCTCGGACACCTCAATGGTGTTACCCGGACCGTGGGACAACCACCCGTGCCGCCTCGAACAATCGATGCGGCACATTTGTCCCGAAAAATGAATGCCTGCCCGGCAATCCCGCCGCGTGGGCTGGACGCAACGAAAAAGAAGAAAAACAGAAAGAACATGAATATCCATACACTCACGACCGAAGTCGGAACCAACCCGATGACGATCGAAACCGGCAAACTTGCCAAACTCGCCGACGGTGCCGTCACCGTCCGCTGCGGAGACACCATCATCCTTGTCACCGCCGTTTCCGCCACCAAAGTGAAACCCGGTCAAACCTGGTTCCCACTCTCCGTGGAATATAAGGAGAAAGCCACCGCCGCCGGTGTTTTCCCCGGAGGTTACTTCAAACGCGAAGGCCGCCCAACCGAAAAAGAAATCCTCACCTGCCGCATGACCGACCGCCCATTGCGGCCGCTGTTCCCGAAAGGCTATTTCTATGACACACAGATCGTCGCCATCCTGCTCAGTGCGGACGGTGAAAACGATTCGGACATCCTCGCGATGAACGGCGCCTCCGCCGCCCTCTGCCTTTCCGACATCCCATTCGCCGGCCCGATCGGTGCAGTGCGTGTCGGCCGCGTCGATGGCCAATTCGTCATCAACCCAACCCACGACCAACGTGCGAACAGCGACCTCGACCTGATCTATGTCGGCAACAAAACCGACGTCATCATGATCGAAGGCCAGGCTGACGAACTCCCGGAAGACGAGTTCATCAAGGCGCTCCATTTCGCCCAGGAAGCCGTCGCCAAGCTCGTCGCCATGCAGGAAGAACTCGTGAAACTCTGCGGCAAGCAAAAGCGCACGTTTGACGCCGTGCTCGCCAAGGAAAACCTGCTCGAAATCGCCTACGAAATCGCCGGCGACCGCATCGAGTCCGCCATCTACGCGCCGACCAAAACCGAGCGTGCCAAGAAAGTCGGAGCCCTCCGCGATGAAGTGGAAGCTGCCATCAAGGAGCGTGCTCCGGAAGCCACCGACTTCGATGTCGAGCAGGCCTTCGAATACCTTCAGAAAAAGGCATTCCGTATTTCCATCATGGACAAAGGCGTTCGCGCCGACGGCCGCACGATCGGCGATCTTCGCCCGCTCTACGGTGAAGTCAGCACGCTGCCACGCGTTCACGGTTCCGCCATTTTCTCCCGTGGAGAAACCCAGGCGCTCGCCATCACCACGCTGGCCCCGGCCGATGAAAAGCAGAACTTCGACAACTACGCAGGTGGCGAAGACAGCAAGCGCTTCATCCTTCACTACAACTTCCCTCCATTCTCCGTCGGTGAAACCGGCCGTATGGGTGGCATCAACCGCCGCGAGATCGGCCACGGCTCGCTCGCCGAGCGCTCGATCGAACCGGTGATCCCTGCCGAAGCGGATTTCCCCTACGCCATCCGCGTTTCCTCGGAAGTCATGGAATCCAATGGTTCCACCTCGATGGCCTCGGTTTGCGCCGGCACCATGGCGTTGCTCGATGCCGGTGTCCCGCTGATCCGCCCTGTCGGCGGCATCTCCGTCGGCCTCGTCACCGAAAACAACGAAGACGGATCGCTGAAGTCCCACAAAATGCTGTTGGACATCATCGGTTCCGAAGACTTCTACGGCGACATGGACTTCAAGCTCTGCGGCACCAGCGAAGGTGTCACCGGCTATCAGCTTGACCTCAAACTGCCCGGCCTCCCGCTGGCCATGTTAGAGGAAGCCATCCACATCGCCAAAGCCGGCCGCGGCAAGATCCTCGACAAAATGGCGGAATCCATCGCCTCTCCTGCCGAGCTCAGCCCGCACGCCCCACGCATCGTTTCCGTCAAGATCCCAGCGGATCGCATCGGTGAACTCATCGGGCCTGGCGGCAAGAACATCAAGGGCATCCAGGCCGAGTCCGGAGCTGAGATCAACATCGAAGACGACGGCACCGTCCACATCTACGCCTCCAAGGCGGAAGGTCTGGAGCGCGCCAAGTCGATGATCGAACGCATGTTCCAAGAAATCGAAGTGGGCAAGGTCTATACCGGCAAGGTTGTTTCCATCACCGCCTTCGGCGCGTTCATGGAAGTGCTTCCCGGCAAAGACGGCCTCATCCACGTCTCCGAGCTGGCCGAAGGCCGCACCGAGAACGTCGAAGACGTCGTCAAAAAAGGCCAGATCATCACCGCCAAGTGCCTCGGTGTCGATGAAAAGGGCCGCGTGAAAATGTCACGCCGTGCCTGGCTACGCGACCAAAAAGCCAGCGAAGCCGAAACCGCCGTTACCCCGGCGGAATAAGCATCGATTGCTAGATTGATTCATCAAACCGGCGTTTCCGAAAGGGAGCGCCGGTTTTTTACAAGGTCACCGATTTCGGCGGTGTGGTGCTATTATCAAATGCTTTGGTAAATCCGGCTTTTTTCAGATCCGCCTTGTCCAGAGGGCGGGCGGAGCCGTCGAGAAAATAGGCATTTGCTCTACCCGAATTCCGCAGTCCTACAGCACCATCACCGGAGTCGAGAATTTGGAAATATTCATCACCCACGGCATTTGATGAATCCAATAAAAGCGGATATGCCCCCGGACGGCTAATACGTGCCAACGCCAGGGTTTTGACTTTGGTGACTACATCTTCTGTCCACTCATCCAAGTTTTCGCTATCTGGCACATTCGTGAAATTGACCCCAAAACAATTCTGTTCGTATTTCTTGGGTTTAATCTTTTTGAAATTCCAGTGCATGATTTCACAGATTTGAGGTGGTCCGGTTTCTCCGGTTTCTCCCCACCTTAATCCGAGTTGCTGACGCACGACATTATAGGGCAACAGGCTTAAATCCGAACCGCTTGCATCGTCAGTGAATTGCATTTTCCCATTCTTTTCCGTGGCAGATGCAAGAAAGACCGTTCCGCTCTGACGGAGATTCGAAAGCGCCTTGGCACTCGCCGCTTTAGCCAACGCCGCCTGCGCAACCATCGTAATCAATGCCGCCAATGTAGCGATGATCGCAATAACAACCAGCAATTCGACCAAAGTGAATCCCTGGCGATGGATCGTGGATTTAGGCTTAAGGACTTTCATAAGATAAGGAAGTTGATACAAATTACGACAGGGACCCGCAAACGCGAGGAAATTTTCGATGCAGCCAGAACAATCGGGCAGGAACGCCACATGCCGATCAAAACCAGGCTGCGAAAGCACACTCGGGGAAATTATGAAGATCGAAACCTTTCCATCAACTCGGTTTTCTGCCATCCCTCTCCTGCCCTGCTGATATACCTCCATATTCCCTTCTGCCACCGGATCTGCCCGTATTGCTCGTTTTTCAAACACACGCCGGGCTCCACTCCGATCAGTTCCTTCATCGACGCACTGACAGCGGAGGCCCGCACGCGCCTTGCCACCTATGAGCCACCGCGCACGCTCTACTTCGGTGGCGGCACGCCAAGCATGCTCTCGCCACGCCACCTGAAGCTTTTATTCTCAGCTCTGCATGAGGTGATCAATTTCAATGAGCTCGACGAAGTAACACTCGAGGCGAACCCGGCCACTTTCGATCTGGAAAAGGCGCGGCTCTTCCGTGATCTCGGGGTAACCCGGGTATCGTTGGGCATCCAATCGTTTTCACCGCATGTGTTGCAGACCCTCGGCCGCGAGCACGATGCCGCTCAAGCCGCGGAATCAGTGGGCATCCTGCGCGCTGCGGGAATCCCTCAGGTGAATATCGATCTGATGTTCTCCATTCCCGGCCAGTCGGAGGCTGATTGGGAATCCACGCTGCGGAAAACCATCGCCTTGGAACCTGATCATATTTCCGCCTACAACCTCACCTATGAGGAAGACACGGTTTTCTTTGAATCGCTGAGACGCGGCGACGTAAAAACCAGTGAGGACACCGATGCCAGCTTTTTCCAACTGGCCGATGACTTGCTGACCAACTCCGGATTCGATCATTACGAGACCTCTAACTACGCGAAAACCGGCAAAAAATCCTCCCACAACCAGGGGTACTGGCGAGGCGAGGATTATCTGGGGTTCGGCCCATCCGCGGTTTCCACCATCGATTCCGTTAGATCAAAGAACGTCGCTGACACCGCGCGATACGTCGCCCAAATCCGGAGCATCGGCACCGCCATCGTGGAGTCGGAATCGCTCGACGCCGAAGCATGGCGATTGGAACGGATTGCTCTCGGGTTGCGCACGATGGAGGGTATTCCACTATCGTTGTTAGATAATGCCTCGCAGGAACGCGCGGAAAACCTCGCCAAAGAAGGCCTCGCCCGCATCGAAGGAAACCGCCTGATCCTCATTCACCACGGCCGCGCTCTGGTTGATCCCATCGCCGCGGAGTTGGTGTGAAGCGCCCGGACAGAATTGGTGAGCTGTGGA
>CAIVKO010000095.1 GCA_903906515.1 Akkermansiaceae bacterium | reverse complement strand
GACGCCGTGCCGTCATCAAAGAGCAGCGTGGCTCGAACGCCCAACATGGAGCAACTCGCAAAGGACGGCATGCGTTTCGCGAATTTCTACGCCGCCTCACCACGATGCACGCCATCGCGCGTCGCGCTCGTCACAGGCAAGAGCCCGGCGCAACTGCACATGACATTCGTCGGCGAGGGCAAAAACGACAGCACTGACAATACGAACAGCAAGATGCAAGCACCCGTGGCATCGATGGAACTCGCCACCAGCGAAACCACCATCGCGGAGTTTCTCAAACCGGCCGGCTATGCAACCGCCCACTTCGGCAAATGGCACATGGGGCGCGTGAGCCCCACGCAGCACGGATACGATGAGAACGACGGCCCTAACAACAACGGCGGCCCGGACAACGTCGCCAACCCGCATCCGAAACAATTGTATCACATGACCGAGCTCGGCATGGACTTCATGGCACGTCAGGTCAAGGCCGCGAAACCGTTCTGCCTGCAGTTGTCACATTATGCGAACCGGCAGGGCGGCGACGCCAGTCCCGAGGCCTTGGCCAAGGTCAAGGCATGGGGAAGCAACCTGAGCGAACGCGAATTGGCGGAAGCCGCGGCCGACCTTGATCTCGACATCGCCTTCGGAACGCTGCTCAAAAAAATCGATGATTTGGGAATCGCCAAAAACACCTATGTGATATTCACCACCGACCACGGAACCCCTGGAAAAAATCCACCGTTGTCCGGAGGCAAGGGCACGGTATCCGAAGGTGGCCTGCGGGTTCCGCTCATCATCCGCGGGCCCGGCATCAAGGCGGGTGCCTGCTCGCATGTCCGCACCATCGGCGAGGATTTGTTTCCAACCATTGCCGCGCTGGCAAAGGTCGCCACACCGCTGCCCAAAGGCGTCGAGGGCGGAAGTTTTGCCGATGTTTTGAACAACGCCGGCAATGGCACGGTGCATCGTCCGCGCGAGGAATTCGTCGTGCATTTCCCGCACTATGACAAGGATGCCATCGGCCCGGCCTCGGCAACTTTGTTAGGTGATTACAAACTGATCCGGGCGTATGAGACCGGGGCGTTGCACTTGTATGACATTGCCAAGGATCCTGGCGAACGGATGGATCTCGCGGCGAAAATGCCCGACAAAACCAAAGAGCTGAACCAGCGGTTGACCGAATATCTAACCGCTATCGACGCGCAGATGCCGAAACCGAATCCGGCATACGACCCCAGCAAGCCGACTCCGGAAAGGCGCGGCGGCAGACGGAAGGAGGGCAAATGAAGCGACCAGCTCTCGTCCTGCTGCTGGCCTGCGGACTGGTGGCCGCACAGGATGCAGGTAACAAAACGGAACGTAGGGGCGGATCGAAACAACCCGTGCAAACCTCCGCGTGCAATGATGTGCCAGCTCATCCATTCGACCTGATTCTGGGGCGGCCCACCGTCAGATCGGTTACGGTCAGCGTCCTGAGTTATGACGATGTGGAAGGCATGCTTGTTTACGGAACCGAAGCGGGCAAGTTGGATACTCAAACCCCCAAGCGCCAGTTCAAGAAGGGTGAGCCCGTGGAAATCGTGCTCACGCCGCTGAAGCCCGACACCGGATATCATTACCAATTCCGATCGGCGCGCGGCAACAGTGCCGAGTTCGCATTTCACACCGCCCGCCCGCCGGGCAGTCCGTTCACATTCACGATCACCGCGGATTCGCATCTCGATGAACACACCGAGCCAGCGATCTATCAGAAAACCCTGGCCGGCGCGCTGGCTGGAAATCCGGATTTCCATATCGATCTTGGCGACACCTTCATGTCCGAGAAGCACCCGGACCGTGAGTCCGCCGCCAAACAATATCTCGCACAACGTTTCTACTTCGGCCAGACCTGCCAATCCGTGCCGTTGTTTCTCGTGCTTGGCAATCACGATGGCGAAAGCCCGCGCGGCCGCGGTGATGCAACCGACAGCCTGGCGGTCTGGTCCAACATGATACGCAAACGTTATTTCCCG
>CAIVKO010000094.1 GCA_903906515.1 Akkermansiaceae bacterium | reverse complement strand
TTGAATACATGCTGATGGTGCCTGCCAACCGCATTGGCTACCGTTTACACCACCGTTTCCGACATGTTCCCTAATTTCAAGGACGAGCTGGGGAAGTCTGAGTTTCGGACAATTTTAAATACTCGGTGGCATATCGCTTGCCGAAAGCACGGGCATCTGCGGCATCAAAGTGCAGCTCCTTTTTTCCCAAACCATCCGAGCTCGCCAGCGCGCACAGGGGGATTTTTTTCGCTGCGGCGGCTAACGCCACATTGATGGAGTCATTGGTTTTGAAACCGTGAATCAACTCTCCGAGCACCACCGGCACCTTGTCCGCCTGAAGGTCCGTTCGAAGCTGGCCGATCATCACCGAAAGGCGGTCCGAATAGGTGACCACATTCTTCGGATCATTGCTGTCCGACTCGCCTTGGTGCCAGAGAACACCTGCGAGTTTGCCTTGCTTCATCGCCTCCTTGGTTCGTTCGACGGCGGCGGTGTAGAGCTTGCCACCAGCCTTCCACTGATCGAGACTGGTGCCGCCGAAAGCGCAGGGAATCAGTCCGATAGCGGCATTCGGATCGGCTTTAAGAATCTCTCGTGCGAACTCCGATCCGGGACCCACACCGGCCATTCCCGGTTTATCGAAATGCAGCGGGTCCGTGGCGGGCACCCATTTCAGCTCCTTGTTGAGCATGAAGATGTGCGGATTCTCCACCTTGTCCTGTGGCTCGACTTTGCCGCGCCCAGCCATGTTCGATTGTCCGATCAGCAGGAAAAGCTTCATCTCTTTCGGCGCTGGTGCGGGTTCTTCAGCGGAGGCAGGGAGAAGCATCGCCAGAGCGAGACCAAGGGTTTGAAAAAGTTTCATCGGGATGTGGATGTGTTTTGTTGTTGGAGGTGAGATCACTTGTTTCGTTCGGCCTTCCTCTTTTTCTTCGCCGCCTTGCCGCCACCGCCACCGCCGCCAACACCATCGACCTTGCCGGCGGCGGGATTGAGCTCGGCGAGAACAGCCGTGAGGCGGGCGCGCGCGGCCTTGCTCGCATCGGTGTCGGCGCTGGCATCCACCAGTTTTTCGACGAATGGCGCGTCGCTCATATCGAAGAGTTCGCCAGCCTGATTCATCTTCCAGCCATGCTCGCGGACAAACCATTTCGCGCCGAGCTGCACATAGGCCCATTCCCGGGGTGTGCCCTTTTCTCCGCGCAGTTGTGGTGCGATACTACGGCTGTCGTAGGTAAAATCCTTGGGCAATTGTCCGCCGCCAAGTTGCACAAACGTCGAGAGCATGTCGCTGAAGTTCACGATGTCCTTGGAGACTTTCCCGGCGGGTGTGGTGCCGGGCCAACTCGCGATCAGCGGCACGCGCGATCCCCCTTCGAGCATCGAGGCCTTCTTGCCGTTGATCATCCGGCCGCCGATGGGGCTCGGGTAATTGAGCGCCGTGCCGTTGTCGCCGGAGAACATCACCAACGTCTTCTCGCGCAGGCCGAGTTTCTCAAGCTCGGCGACTATTTCACCGACCTGCTTGTCCATGTAGCGGATGTTGTCCTCGTAAAGATCCGCGCCGGACGTCTTGCCTGTATCGGGCGTCTTGACGATCGGGGCGTGGACGAAATGCATCGGATAGTAGAGAAAAAACGGACCGTCCTTGTGGTGCCGGATGAAATCGAGGCTGAATGCCTGGATGACATCGGGGTTGTAATGATCCCCGTTGATCGTTTCGCCATTCTTGATGTAACTGTCCTTCCAATACCAACCGCCCGCCGTGGGATCGGTGCAGTATTCATCGAAACCCCAGTCCTTCGGGGTCTCGCCGACCTGCCGCCACTTGCCGGATTCACCGGTCGCGTAGCCCGCTTGTTTGAGCAACTTTGCCATCGGTTGCTCGTCCTTCGACATAGCTCCCGGGCCGCCAGGCCGCCACGATTGATTCGTGATACCGCCGGTGCGGAAGGCGTAACGTCCCGTCATCAACACGCAGCGCGATGGTCCGCACAACGGTGCGGCGTAACACGTCTCAAAGCGCGTGCCCGATGCCGCGAGCTTGTCGATCTGCGGCGTCTTGTGCGCATCGGCACCGTAACAACCGACACCATCCAACCCGAGGTCATCGGCGAGGATGAAGATAATGTTAGGCTTGGCCGGTGCGCCTGCCGCGCAAAGCGCGGCAAACGGAGCGAGCAGCAGGGTTGCGATGAGGGCGAGGGTATAGGTTTTCATGTGAGGTGGCTGTCATTCATGTTGATTTGGTTAATCAAGGCCTCGAACGCTTCCGCCGCAAGCTTGGTTTCACCCTGTCTATTTCTTCAGCAACTCGACCATCGCTTTGCCCATTCCTTCTCCTACGTTCATGTAGGTCTCGGCATTGCCACTGTAGTGGCTGCCGCTACTTCCTCCGTTTGCGACAGGTTGCGTAAAGAAGACCGCAGCCTTATCTTTGAATTCCGGGAGTTCAGCGAAGGCAAACATCTTCTGAGAAAGAGCTGCGTTTTTGTCGTGTTCACCCAAGGTGGCGCAAACAAACTTGGCATTTGGTGCATTAAAGTCTTTTCTCAGGTCATTGAAGAGAAAAGCCAGATTCTTGTCGTAATTCTCGACACTCCCCTTGCCTGCCTCAGCATTTCCCTGCCACCAGAAAAATCCCCCAACTTCGAATTTCGTAGCACCAGGATAATAGGTAGCCAAATCTTTAAGTGCGTTTTGAGCAGCACCTACGTCTTGGTCATACTGGAGGCCTGCATACCAGCCACCATTTTTTACTTTGGCTTCTTCACTGACTTTCCGATTCGAGCTCTCCGAGTTCCCTTGGTATGATTTACCGTCTTTTCCAGTACCTACCGCACTGGGCGGCAACAAGTCCCAGCCCAAAGCCCGATTGCCCACGCACGCTTTCAGTATCAGGACAGGGGCGTCAATGGCGTGACCCAAATAATTCCCGATGCCTATTTCCGGGCCAATTTTCCCACTACCATTCCCATTTTCAGCTGTTAACCAATCATTGTATTTCAGTTGGGCCATACAGAAAAAGGTATTGCGAACATCCTTCCGCACGTTCCATTTCCCTCCATCATCGACTAGGTATGGATATTTTGCAGCAGCAACCCCCTTAAGTGGACCTACATTCCCGAAGCCCAGCATGTTGGATTGACCCATCAGGATGAACACCTGCACCGGCTTGCTCATATCGGCTTCTTTGCCATCGGGATCCGGCAACACATCGGGAAGCGCCTTGACATTAAGGTTCGCCGCCGCTTTGCCCACTGGCGATTTGGCTGCGGAAGAAGCGTCCGTCGTGTCCGCTGGCGGAGCACTCGCGGGAGGAGCGTCCATCTTCCCTTGCTCCTTGAGGAAGGCGATGTCCGCTGCGGAGAGCTTGTCTTGGGCGAACTTCATCGCCTTGCCTCCAGCCAAATTCACGCCAACTGCGCCGGTGGCAGGGTCATAGGATAATAGTTCCCCTTCGAAGGTCTTTGATCCGTCCGCGCTGGTCCAGGTGCGGGCCTGCACGCTGGTGCAGAGTAGCATGACGAGCGCGGCGTTTCCTGCGAATCGACTCATCTGAAGGGCACGGGCTGAAAAGATTCGATTAAGCCAAATTTCCAATCTGATGCGTTGGTTTATTTTCATGGGACTATTACGGTTCAAAAAGACAGATGATGCGAGCTGGAAAATACTAAAGCCGATCGATTCGGACATCGTCCCGGACCAAGGCCATGACGATGTCCTTTGTTGTGTGTGGCCTCCTACTTCGGGTTCATTCGATTACTTCGCGGGTGTGAACGTAATCTCCTTGATAGTGACGCCGCGGCTGCCGTCCTGGATTGCGAAGCTGAGGTGATTCTTGCCACTGACCAAGGTAACCTCGACTGGCTGGGTCTGCTTCCACTTGCCGATGGTGTAGGGCACCGCGATTTCCACGGGTGAGCCGGCTCCATTCGCTGCGATCAGGAACTTCTGACCCTCTTGCGCCGTCACCACTCGCGCGCTGAGCGCATACTTGCCGGCACGCGGCGCATCGACTTCATACTCGGCCTTGTAACCCCCGCTGGCGTGCAATTGCATGCCGCCTGAAAGGCTCTTCATGGCTGCGAACCGGCCCGAGGGTTTGCTGTGAGCCACTGCCGGAATCGTGATCACTCCATCCTTGCCGGTCGCAATCTTCTGATCTCCCTCCGCCAACTTGACTTGCTCAACCTTCTGTTTTTCCACCGGTTCATTGGCTTCGCCAAGCTCCTGGCCGAGCGGGCCAAGCCCCACCGCCGTGGATGCGATGGCCGCCATTTGGTAATGGGCCATGCCGCTCCAGAATCCACCGGCAACGCCCTTGCGGTCGTTGTAAGCCTGCTCGCCAAGGATGCGGCTGACCCACTGTGCCCGCAACACCTGCAAATACTCCGGCCCGTGTTCCCTCGCCTGTGTTTCCAGCAGGAAATCCGAGCCACTGCGCGGAGCCTCATCCTTGTCCCACCAACTGAACTGATAGCCTGCGCCGAGATTGACCACCCAGCCTTTTGGGGTCCAATGGCTCAATGCGGCATGGGCATGTTGGGTCACACCCCAAACCGGGATACCAAAACATTGCAGAATAAACCGCCCAAAAAACGCGCGTCGGCCACAAACGCCACCGTCCTTGATGATGTTTTGATATTGTTGCAGCGAATCGAGATCATACTTTTGGTTTTGCGACCCGTATGGAACTTCGGTTTTGACGGTTGATGAATAGCGCCAGCCATAGTCCGCAGCGTAAATATGGTCGGGCCGGTAATTGCGGAGCATCTCGCGCCCCCATGCCAGAATCTCATCCGGAGCATCGCAGTCCACGACCATCCGGTATTCCCATGTGGTCAAGGTTTTAAATGCAGGATCCAACTCGCCATCAAGGTATGCCTTCTCATAATGCAGGTAACGTTTCACCGGATCCACGGTGGCAGGCGCATTGGTCTGGTCCTTGGCATTGCTCTGCCCAATCGGCTTGGCATGCTCCAGACTGACTGCCAGGGCCAACCGCGACAATGATCCTTCACTGGACTTCGGGCTGGCCTTCCGGATCGCCGTGTAAATTTCCATCGCTTGGCCATACTTGCCGAATTTGGCTCCACCGGCCTCGAGCATCTGCTTCATCAAGGCGCTATCACCCAACAACTTGCTCACCAGAGCTTCCTGCTCTTTGCCCTGCTGAGCGAACTCGGCAAGTCCGCGCGGTGTCGCCTCAGCCAGCACGGCGCCTTTGACGAGAGTCGCATCCAGTTTATCGCTCGACAGGATAGGCGTCGCTACAGCCAGGAAACCCTTGGCTGCCGCAGCCTCATCGGCTCGCGCCTTAGCCGTCTGGGCCGTCTGAGCCGATTGAGATGACTTCGAATCCTCGGCTTTCAACTTGTCCAAGGCCGCCTGACGCACCTTGAGCTCTTTCACCCCGTCTTCCTTGTTCGCCTGCCACTTGGCCAAATCTTTCTTCGCCGCGTCCCGCTCCGCATCCGTGGTCGCCTTTTTCAGCGCGGCCTCCGCCTGTTTGATGCCCTTCTCGGCACCGCCGATCCATTTGCCCTTCGCGTGTTCCACCAAAGCTTGCGCCCCTTTCAACTTACCAGAGGATTTCTCCAACTCGTCCGCCCCAGCCTTGGCCTCATCGCGAGCCTTCGCAAAGGCGGCTTGCTTGGAGGCGTCGACTTTTGGCAAGGCTTTACCGACATCCGCCTGCGAGGCCTTGAGCATCTCGGCGTATTTTTTCTCAAGCGCGGTGCCGGTCGCGTTGAGCTGAGCCGCCGGTTCCGCTTTCTTCGCTGCCGCCGAGACGGTGGAAATGCCCAAGGATGCGACTGCCAAAAGAGTGCTGATGCCTGCAAAAATGTTCATTTTGATTCTATGGTTTTTTTAACGCATCTGTGCCTACGCGACAAAAGGATGAGTCTTTCATGCGTGGCAGGCTTTTTTGATTTAGATGCCCAGCGATTGGTGAATGGTTTGAGCGACGATGCACTAGACCGCAATCACGACAGCGGGTTTCATCGCGCCTTTATGACTCCGCAACCACGATACGGTGAGTGCGGCGAAGATAGGATCGCTGCTTGACCTCCACTCATGAAACGCCATTTTGCCAGTGAAAATCCAGCACAGCCGAAAAAACCCAATGTCCTTCCCCATCACCGGCATCCTTCTCCACGCCGTCGGCGCACTCGCTGCGGCGATTTGTTTCACCCCACAGCACAAAATCCGCAATTGGACCTACGAGAGTTTCTGGTTCTGGATGTGTCTGAGCTCGTGGTTGCTGCTGCCCATCGTCGGATCCATCATCTTCATTCCTCATCTATCCGATGTCCTAGCGCACTCGCCACGGGATGCGATGTGGAAATCCTTCGGCTACGGTGCGGCCTATGGCTTGGGCGGCATGGCCTTTGGTTTCGCCATCCGCTACATCGGTTACTCACTCACCTACGCGCTCGCCATCGGACTTTCCGCCATGCTGGGGTTTTTCCTACCTCCTTTAATCACGGGAACCCTGAATCTATCACAACCCGGCAGCAACACCATCATCGTCGGAATGCTTGTGGGTTTTCTTGGAACCCTCTTTTGCGGACTTGCGGGACGTCGCAAGGAAGTGGAAATCCAAGCATCCGGCAAGAGTCATGAAACACACTTCAAACCGGCGATCGGCATTCCTCTCTGTGTGCTTGCCGGCGTCCTGTCCGCGGTTTACAGCGTTGCTCTGGGATCCGCTAAACCGATTGCGGATGTCGCCATCGCGGGAGGAGCCAGCCCGGATTTCGTGATCAATATCAACTTCCTTTTCGCTAGCACCGGAGCATTCTGTTGCATTCTTCCGATCACGCTGTGGAAACTCTCCAAGGCTGGCAAGCTGCGCGAACTCGTCGGTGGCAGCATGAATGCCAACGCGGCCCCTTTGAGCAACATCCTTTGGAGCGGCATCGCGGGGTTGCTCTGGTATCTGCAATTCATCTTCTACGGGATGGGCGCAAACCGCATGGGCAAGGCGAGCACCGTGGATTGGCCGCTGCACATGATCATGCTCATCCTTTTCAGCACGATCGTCGCCATCCTCCGCAAGGAATGGACATCCTGCTCGGCCACCACCAAATTTCTGATCACCCTCGCCATCGGAATCCTTGTCCTCGCCGTGATGGTCATCGGCTACGGTAACCAATTGAATCAAGTCCCTACCAACCATTGATCCCCATGAAAAAATCCTGTTGTCATTATTGTTAGTCGCCTCCTTCGCACCTGCTGCTCGACGCCGGCCCTGACCGCAGTGGCAAACTCACCGACTGGCAGATCGAAGCACTCACGAAACTTAAAGCAAAAATCGACAGTAAACCTTGATATCTATGAAACCCTTCCGAAAAATCCTGGTCTTGTTTCTGTTCTCGCTGCCCGCCGCCACAACCCTGCAGGCCGCGGATCCAGACCCTATCTCCATCAACGATGTCATCTGGACCACCCCCGGCAAAAATTCCTCCGACTCCATGCCTCTCGGCAATGGCGCGCTGGGGATCAATCTCTGGGTCGAGAAAAACGGCGACCTCTTGTTCTATCTGGGCCGCAACGACACCCTCAGCGAGGTTTCCCAACTCTGCAAGGCGGGCATGGTCCGGGTTTCGCTTTCGCCGAATCCGTTTCTATCAGGAACTCCGTTCCGCCAGCACCTGAAGCTGCGTGATGGGGTCTGCGAAATCACCGCCGGCGCTCCCGGCAAGGAAGTCAGGCTGAAAGTATTTGTCGATTCCGCCTCGCCGGTGGTTCATGTGATGGCAAATTCCGAGCAACCCCTAGCAGTCACCGCCAAAGTGGAAAGCTGGCGCACGGAACCCCAGCCGGTGCCCGACGAATCCGCATGGACCCTGGCCAATGGCCCGCAAAAAATCATCCAGGCCCCCGATGTCTTTCCCAGGGCCGGAAAAAATTCAGTTAGCTGGTATCATCGCAACGAGAACTCATTCGCCTTCGAAGAAACCGTCCGCGTGCAATCGCTGGAATCCATCCGCGACAAAATGAAGGACCCGCTGCTGCACCGCACCTTCGGCGGTTGGGTTGCCGGAACCGGTTTTGCATCGACCGATGACCGCGCTCTCTCCACAACGAATCCGGTTAGGGAATTCCATCTGCGCGTGGCCAGTCCATCCGAGCAGACTCCCACTGCGGAGGCGTGGCTGAAATCCGCCGAATCCATCGCGAATGGCGCGGAGGATGGCCAGGCCGCACTTGCCCGCACCACCGCATCATGGCAGGCATTCTGGCACCGCTCGTGGGTGGACTGCGGAATCAAATCAAAATCCGCCATGACAGTGGGCAAGGCGCACACGCTGCAGCGCTACATGCAAGCCTGCGCCGGTCGCTCGGTCTTCCCGATCAAGTTCAATGGCAGCATCTTCACCGTCGAACCCAAGCCGATGCGCAAGGATGTCAATCCCGACTGGCGGCGCTGGGGCGATTGCCACTGGTGGCAGAACGTCCGCATGCCCTATCACGCGATGCAGGCCGCCGGCGACTTCGATCTGATGATGCCGCTCTTCGATACCTTCGAGCGCATCCGCCCCTTCGCCGAGGCGCGGGCGAAACTCTATCACAATGTCGAGGGTTGTTATTTCGCCGAAACCATGACCATCTGGGGCACCTACGCCAACCGCGACTATGGCTGGAACCGCACCGGCAAGGAACCGAAGGATGTGGATTGCAAATACTGGCGCTTTGCTTGGAACCAGGGAATCGAATTGGTCGGCCTGATGCTCGATTACTACGAACATACCGGTGACCAGACTTTCCTCAAGGACCGGATGCTGCCGATGGCGACCTCCGTGTTGAAATACTTCGACACCCGCTTCCGCAAGGACGCCGACGGCCGCATCATCCTCGATCCCACCCAATCCGTGGAAACCTACTGGTTCGACGTGATCAACGACACTCCCACCGTCGCCGGTCTGATCGACGTGAGCACGCGGCTCTGCGCCTTGCCGGAAAACCTCACGTCTAACGAACAGCGGAAATTTTTCTCCCACATGAAAACCGCCGCGCCAGTGATCCCGATCGAAGAAGCCCAACTCAACGGCAAACCCGTGCGCCGCATCGGAGTGGCGCAAAAATACAATCCGAAGCGCTCGAATTGTGAAAACCCCGAGTTGTTTCCGATCTGGCCGTTCCGCATCTTCGGCCTGGAACGCCCGATGCTGGATGAGGCCCGCAACGCCTATCAAATGCGCGGCAGTCACAACGATGTCGGTTGGGGTTATGACGGCAACGCGGCTCCTCTGTTAGGATTGACCGACGAAGCAGCGCGCATCCTCAAGGTGAAGATCGACAACTCCAACACCGCCTACCGCTGGCCCGCCACCTGGGGGCCGAACTTCGACTGGCTGCCCGACCATTGTCACGGCGGCAACCTGATGGCCTCCACCAACTACATGCTGCTCCAGCACTCCGGCGACAAGATCCTGCTCCTGCCCGCGTGGCCGAAGGATTGGGACGTTTCATTCAAACTCCACGCCCCACACCAAACCACTGTCGAGTGCGTCTATCGCAACGGTAAAATCGAAAAATTCGAGGTTCTGCCGAAGGAAAGGCGCAAGGACATCACGCTCCCCGCCGGAATCAATGCCCCGTGAAGTCGAAATCGTCGATTGCCACTGAATCCACACGATCAATTGAACCGTGGCTGGAGCGTCTCGCTCCAGGCCGTCCAAGGGGCATCTTGCCCCGTCTTAATCCATAGAATCCGATGTGCGCCCCCGTGAAATACGCAACCCCGATCATAAGTTTCCGAATTCTTCAGTTGCAATCATACCCTAAAATGGTCACCGACTACCATTGACGACCATGAAACGAAATACCGACCTGCTGCCGCTTCCTAACTTCTTCGCGGAAACTCTCCGCGAAACTCTCGATGAGTGGGACGTCTCACAAGCCGAAGTCTCCCGCATGACCGGGATTCCCTCGCCGCACCTCACCGACATGAAAAAATCCCGACGTCGCTGCACGCCTGAATACGATCTGCGCTTCAGTCGCTACTTCGGAACCTCTCCCGGCTTTTGGCTCCGCCTCCAGTTGGACTACGAACTCATGCGCGCCGCACGCGAGAATGCCGAACGAATCCAACGTGAGGTCCAGCCGCATGCGGCGTGAGATGCCGGAAATGTTGAAATGTGTAACCTGACCCGAGATAATCATCCGGGTTCATTCTTCCGGACGCAGCACGACCTCCTCCGATTTACGGAGGTCGATCTGATAGATTTCGGGAGACACGGTTTCCATCCGGTGGGTCCGCGAGCCTTCGATGCGGACCTTGCCTTCCATATCCAACTTCACCGTGCACGGCTCGCCCGCTAGGCTTCGGATCTTCACCCACCGGGTTTTCCCGTCGCTGCGATTTGCGGAAACAAGGAACGCCCCTTCGGCGCGGAAATCGTGAAACTCGACGTCTTTCCATGCCGTCGGCACCGCCGGAAAAATCCGGATCGGGCCGGACTGTTCTTTGGCAGGATCGCTCCAGCTTTGGATGAGCATGTCCTGGATGTTGTTAGCCACGGAAAGCGTCGATTCAATGCACGGATTTCCGGCGCAGGCCCAGAGGCCGTTGGGCAATAGATCCGCCTGCTGGCGTTTCAGCCCTTGCAGGGCAAGATCGCCATCAGCGAGCGCTGTGGCAATCGGCCCCGCATGCGTCTGCACCATGGCGGGAAGGCTGTCGGCACCTTTCAAATCGTATGCCTGAACAAGGCTCTTCCTGAGAACATCGCCTGTCCCCGGTTGCTCGATGTTAACCAGGTAAAGCGGATAGATCATCATGAGATGCGATTGATGCCGGTGATGTTTGAGGGCGGGCTTGTCGCTCCCCTGTTTGAAACCGTCATCATCCACAGGGAAGTCTGCCAATCTGGTGGAAACATCCCGCCATTTTGGTATCAACGGATCATCGATCCCTAGACGCTTGCTGGCTTTCAACAAGGTC
>CAIVKO010000093.1 GCA_903906515.1 Akkermansiaceae bacterium | reverse complement strand
TCCGACTGCAAGTTCGCCAATTGCAGCCACCGCAACGATACCGGCTGCGCGATCCGCGCGGCAGTCGAGAGCGGTGTGCTGGACGCCGCGCGCCACACCCATTTCCTCAATCTCGAAACCGAGATCGCCGCGCTGAAAAAACGCGCTGAAAAACGCCAGATGGCCGTCGAGCGCTGGGCCAAGCGCAACCGCCGCGTCAAAGCACGCAACCTCAACGACCGCATCCAACTCGAACGCGACGAACGCGGCGATGTCTGAGCAGGCAGCAGGGTTTCGCCATGAATGACGAGCATCCATCTCCCTATTATATCTGCGGCCCCACTGCTTCAGGGAAGTCCGCACTCGCGCTGGAGATGGCTGAGAAACTCGACGGCGAGATCGTCAATGCCGATGCGTTTCAACTGTATCGCGGCCTCGAAATCGTCAGCGCGGCACCATCGATGGAAGAACATGCGCAGGTCCCGCATCACCTTTACGGAGTGCTGGATCCGACGGAATCGGCCGACGCCGGCAGCTACATGCGCATGGCAAAACCTGTCATCGGGGAAATCCAAAGTCGCGGCAAAACGCCGGTGATCACCGGAGGGTCCGGGCTCTATCTGAAATTTCTCACCCATGGCCCGGCACCGTTGCCCGTGGGCGACGTCCAACTTCGCGCCGAACTCGACTCATGCCCGCTGGAGGATCTTGTCGACCGACTCCGGGAACTTGACCCCGTGGAAGCGGAACGCACCGCCCTGCAGAACCGTCGCTTTGTTTCAAGGGCTGTGGAAATCTGCGTTCTAACCGGAGAGAAGGCGTCTGATCTACGCGATCAATGGGAATCCAAAACCCGTGACATTTCCGCATCCCTCCGTGGTATCGTCATCCAGCGCACGCGGCCGGACCTACACGCCCGTATCGCCGTACGCACGCGCACGATGTTGGATGGAGGCGCGGTTGAAGAGGTCGCAGCGTTGAAAAAAATTTCGACGAATTGTGAGAAGGCCATCGGCTTCCGGGAAATCCGCTCGCTCATCGCAGGTGACATCGACCGCGCCACCTGTGAAGAGCTGATCAACGCCGCCACCCGCCAATATGCCAAGCGCCAGGAAACGTGGTTCCGCCGCGAACAATGGCTGCAACCGTGGGGTGCTTGAAGGGAGGAAGATGGAAGGTGGCGACGCACCGCCGGGGCGGCTGAGAATGCGATGGTAAATGCGGGACCAAGGACCGACTGTTAGAACATGGATTGGTCCTATTCTTTCGCGTCCCATTCACCGGCGCTCTCAGCGAGAGCGCCCTACCTTACGATAGCGCCCTACCTTTAGGCGGGCTGAACCACGTTCTTATCCGCCTTCTTGGCGAACATGCGGGAGATCAGGACGAAGAAGAACGGAATGAAGATCAAATCGATGAAGGTGGCCGAGAGCAATCCGCCGGTGACGGCTGTGCCTATGGCATTCTGGGCTGCCGCCCCGGCACCGGTGGTGAGCGCGAGCGGCAATGTGCCGAAGAAGAATGCCAGCGATGTCATGATCACCGGTCGCAAGCGGATTTTGACCGCTGACAAGGTGGCATCCACCAACTCATGGCCATGGCTCATCTGCGCTTTGATGAACTGGATGATCAAAATCGCGTTTTTGGTGGAAAGACCAACGGTGGTCAACAGTCCGATCTGGAGATAAATATCGTTAGGAAGCACCCGCAGTGTGACCGCCGTCACCGCGCCGACGAGGCCCAGTGGAATCATCAGCAGGTTCACAAAGGGGATGGTCCAGCTTTCATAGAGAGCGGCCACGCTGAGGAACACAACTAACAAGGAAATGGCATACAATGCCGGAGCCTGTGCTCCGGCGTTTTTCTCCTCGTAGGAGAGCCCTGTCCACTCGAAACCGAGGCCTGCCGGAAGTTGGGCGGCCATCTTCTCCATCTCTGCCATGGCCTCGCCGGTGCTGACACCGGGTGCTGCCTGGCCCATGAGTTCCACGGAAGGGATGCCGTTGTAGCGCTCTAACCGAGGTGATCCATACTGCCAACGCGCGTTGCAGAATGCGGAAAACGGGACCATTTCCCCGCGATTGCTCCGCACATACCAT
>CAIVKO010000092.1 GCA_903906515.1 Akkermansiaceae bacterium | reverse complement strand
TCCGCTGGCGGATGACGCGGCCTTCAGCCTGTGCAACTGCATGTTGGACATGAAGAATTACCCGCTCGTCGTGAGCCTTAGCCAGGAATTTGCCAAACAACATTCCACCAGCGAACTGGCACCCGGTTTCCAATACATGACCGCGCTCGGATTGTTCTGGCAGAATCAGAATGTCGAAGCCCTCGCCGCTGCCAGGATCGTCGCCGATGGCGAGAGCAAGGACCGTGACTTCGCCCGCTACATCCTCGGCCAGATCTATCATGCCGAAAGCAAGCCCGCCGAAGCCATCGATTGGTATGGCAAGGTGAAAACCATCTATCCGGATGCTTCCGAAGCGATCACCTATTTCGAAAAGAAATCCATCGGCATCGAGGAAGTCACCGTGGTCAAGCCCGGCGCGAATGTTTCCCTGAACCTGAAATACCGCAACATCAAGGAGGCCTTCGTGCAGGTCTATCGGGTCGATCTGATGAAGCTCTATCTCCAACAGAAAAACCTGAGCGCCATCACCAGCGTGCAACTCGCCGGCATCAAACCCGAGTCCGAACAAACCATCTCCCTCGGCAATGGCAAAGACTATGTGGAAAAGGAACGCGCCATCCCGCTCGCCCTCAAGGATGAGGCGGCATACCTCGTCATCTGCCGGGGTGACGACCTTTTCACCAGCGGCATGGTGCTCATCACTCCGCTCAAAATCGAAGTCCAGGAAGACACCACCAGCGGACGCGTCCGCGCAAATGTACTCGACACCGCCAAGGGTGGATATCGCCCGGAAGTCCACGTCAAGGCCATCGGCAGCGCGGACAGCGAGTTCCGCTCCGGCGAGACCGACCTGCGCGGACTTTTCATCGCCGACAACCTGCGCGGCAAAGCCACCGTCATCGCCCGTGAAGGAAATTCCCGTTACGCCTTCTTCCGTGGCAGCGCATGGCTTGGAGCCCCCGAAAACGCGCCCGCCCCAGCGGCACAGCCAACCCAAATGAAGGGCGGCCAGCAGATCGACTACCAAGGCAATCTGTTGGACCAAAACAGCACCATTCAGAAGTTCAACAACGACAACTACAATCAACAGCGCCGCCAAGCCCCGAACAAGGGAGTCAAGGTGGAGAAAGCATATTGAAAAATCCAAGGCAAGGACCCGACCTCCATGTCCCCGGCCTTCACACGGAGGTCGGTCCCTGCCTTGGCGTTAGATTTAAACGCCCTCTTTCGTAAGCTCAACCATCCTTCACCAGTGCAGCCGCATAAAAGCCGTCAAATCCGCTAGCTGCTGGCGAAACAGGGCATTCCCGCAACAAAGTGAATCCGCCTTGCGCAAGCAGGTGATCGACCGCCGCGCGGTTTTCCGATGGCAGGATGGAACAGGTGGCATAAACCAAACGTCCGCCGGGCTTGAGCATGACGCTGTAGCTTGTTAGAAGTTCTTTCTGGATGCCACGCACTCGTTCGAGAGCCGCGGGTTTCAACCGCCACTTGAGATCCGGTTGGCGTTTGAGAGTTCCCAATCCGGAGCACGGCGCATCGATCAACAGGCGGTCCGCCACGTTGGCAAAATCCTCCGCGGTGGTGGCGGTGATTTCCTTCGATTTCACGCATTTCGCAGCGCCAGCACGTTTGGCACGGCGGTCGAGTTCGGTGAGCTTTTTTCGATCCACATCCATGGCGAAGACGCGGCCGTCGTTTTTCATCAAGGCGGCGAGATGCAGGGATTTTCCACCGGCACCGGAGCAGGCATCGATGATCCTCTCGCCCGGTTGCGGGTCGAGCAGCGGAGCGATGAGTTGTGAACCTGCGTCCTGGATTTCCACACGTCCGTCAAGACGGAGCGTTTTGGGCAGGGATTTGCCCGAATCAAGGACCAGCGCGTCGGGCAGACCGGAAACTTCAGAAGCATGGATCTGGAAGCTGGCCAACCAGGTGACCACCTCGGCCCGGGTCGCCCGCAGGGTGTTGACGCGGAGGAAAACCGGCGCACGCTGGTTGAGTGCGGTGAGTTCGGCGTCCCATGCGGTGCCGAGTTCGGCGACTCCGAGGGCATCGATCCAATCCGGAATCGACTCGCGGACCGCCCGCGGTTGTGCGGCGAGTTCGGCTTCGCGGGCTTGGATTTCCGTAGCCGGACGGCCGTTGTAGGACCACCAATCCGGAATGTCATAGCCCATACGCACCCACTGGGCGGCACAAAGGGCAGTGGTTTCCTCGCTCTCGACAAGAAAACCGAGCGAACGCCGCCAACGGGCGACCTCAAAGACCGTCTCCGCGATGAATCCGCGGTCGCGTTTCCCCCATTTCGGGTTTTCCTCGAAGGCAGTCGCAAGCTCGTGGTCGAGGACGCGGTGCTCGCGAAAAACGGACTTGGCGATGCCGGCGGCGGCTTCGGCGAGGATGCGGTGCATTTTCATGAACGCGCACCATTGATGAAAATCCAGAGTGTGGCAATGGAAACGAGGAAATTCGATCATCGACATTTCCCCTTCCCTGCGGCGTATTTCCGCCCGTGCCGACGGTTCAAATCAAAAACATCACATTCCACCCCTCGATCTGGCCCAAAATGATCGGCGAAGTCTCCCGCGACGCCCGACCTGGCGACCTGGTCCAGGTGATCGGCAAGGAGGGCACGCCCTTCGGCTGGGGACTCTGGAATCCCAAATCCCGCATGCCTCTGCGCATCGTCAGCCACTCAACCGGTGATCTCGACGAATCGTTTTTCGAAACCGCCATCCGCCGCGCCGCTTCCCTGCGCCGCGAAATCCACCATCTCGACGCCACAACCGACAGCTACCGGGCGATCCACGGCGACGCCGATTTCCTGCCCGGCATGGTGGCGGACAAATTCGCCGACGTGCTCTCGGTGGAAATCACCAACCTCGCCGCATGGCAACGTCTGCCACATTGGTTGCCGCTGCTGCACGAATGTTTCGATACGAAAAAAGTCGTGGTCTCCGTGGACGAGGACCTCGCCCGCGTGGAAAATATCCCGCGCACCGGCGGCGTGCAGTCCGATGCGATCCGCTCGGTGAAAATCCGCGAACACGGCGTGCGATACGAGGTGGACTTCAGCTCGGGCCACAAAACCGGGTTTTTCTGCGACCAACGCGACAACCGAAAAAAATTCGGATCCCTCGCCGCTGGCCGCACGGTGCTCGACCTCTGCAGCTACACCGGCGGATTCGCCATCAACGCCGCACTGGCTGGTGCCGATGATATCACCGGCGTAGACCTCGACGAGAACTCCATCGCCATGGCCAAACGCAACGCCAACCTCAATGGCGCGAAAATCAAATTCACCCATGCCGATGCCTTCACGTGGGCACGCACGATGATCGAAAACGGCCGCACATGGGACCTCGTCATCGCCGATCCACCGAAATTCATCCATGGCCGCGAAGACGAGACCGGCACAGCCAAATACGCGGACCTCAACAAGCTTGCCCTGCAACTCGTCGCCCCGGAAGGCCTCTACGTCACCTGCTCGTGCTCCGGCATGTTGGGCGCAGGCGACTTCGAACGCATCGTCGTAACCTCCGCCCACCGGCGCGACAAACGCCTGCAAATCTTTGACCGCACCGGCGCGGGACCCGATCACCCCACGCTCTCGAACTACCCGGAATCCCGCTATCTCAAAGTGCTCTGGGCACGGGTCATTTAAGCCGTATCCAAAAAACTTCCGCTTCAGCACCCTGCTCCGGTTGACATTTCCCTCATCTCCACCCATACCCCGCGCATGTCGTCCGCACTTCACCCGAAACCCAGGATCATCGGTCCTAAAGTCCGGATCTGCATCGTCGCATCGAAATACAACGAGGAATTCACCGATGCCCTGGTCGAGAACGCCATTCAGGAACTCGGCGAACTTGTGCCACAGGGCCGCGTCGATCTGATCCGCGTGCCCGGTGCCTTTGAAATCCCGGTCATGGTCGCCTCCATATTGTCCCGCGACCCGCCAGCCTGCATCATCGCCCTGGGCCTCATCATCCGCGGATCCACTCAGCACGCGGATCTGGTTGGCAAATCGGTGACCGATGCCCTCCAACAACTCGCCGTGGAATCCCTGCGGCCGATCATCCACGAAGTGCTTTTGTTAGACGACGAAAAACAAGCCTACGCCCGCTGCATCGGCGCACAACTCAACCGCGGCCGTGAAGCTGCACGCGCCGCCGTCGCCATGATCGATGTCTTCCAAGAACTCGAACGCTCAATGCCGCGTCGCTCCTCCACCCCGAAAAACCGGTATGCCTAGCCGTCGCCAAATACGCGAGGCGGTCGTGCAGTTTCTCTACTCTGCGGATCTTGAAGGCGGTGCCGATCCCTCGGCACTCCGCGATGCGTTCTGGGAATTCGTCACCGAATCCGACCGCCGTAGCCTGCATCTCGCAACCTTCCGCACCGTCCACCACCTCGCCCAAGGCCGCGAGGGCCGACTCGCCGAATTTGTCGAGCGCCAGGCACACACCGCCACCCTGCTCTCGGCATGGCCGGAAGCCGAAAACCTGAAAATCGAATTGGTTCGCATCGCCGAACTCGAATCGTCGTGGAGCACGGCCCTGGCAAAACTCGAACGACTTCCCAAAGACGACGACGATGCCTCCGTCGCCGCCAGTTTCAGCTCGGCGTTAGACAGGCTTTTCCTGATCGATCGCGACCTGTCCGCCGCACGCGCCCGCTTTCTATCCGACATCGAGGATTTCCCCACCCTGCGCGGACCATTGGAAGCCATCGCAGCAACTCTTCGCCGCCTCCAACGGATCTCCGACCGACTGCGCATGGTCGAGGACCCCGAAAAATTTCCTGAACAAGGAGACCTCGCGAAAATCCGCGATTCCAAAGTGGAACTCTACGAACTCCGCCACCGCTCCGATGAAATGGTGGACCAAATCCTCGCTAACAAGGAAACCATCGACGCCACCCTCGCCGCCGTGGTCGAGAACTTTGCCCCGGAACGCATCGACCCCGTGGACCGCGCAATCCTCCGCCTCGCCACCCACGAAATCCTCCTGGGCACCACGCCGGTGAAAGTCATTCTCAACGAAGCCATCGAACTCGCCAAACGCTTCGGCTCCACCGATTCCAGCCGCTTCGTCAACGGCGTCCTCGACCGCATCGCCAAACAGGAACAACAATCCTGACCTCCCCCGAGAATTCGACTTCGGCTCTAGGAAAACATCGCCAATAGCTCCTCCCGATTATTCGGACGATCGTCCAAATGATTTGCTAACAGAACTTACCAAGGAGAGGCTAGCTGATGTTGGACTGATCCTGAAAGGGAAATTGGAAATGGGGTGATTTGATGTTTGGGATTTGGATTCAACGACTTATCAGCAAATGCAAACTTACTTTCCGGATGAACCGAGTCGAATGTCCAAGAGTCTGTCTGAATACTACCGAAGGCAGGGACTCGACCTCCGGGCGGTCCGCGAGAATGAGGTATGAACGATCATCCATGAATCGATTATCAAGCATTTTCATGGTCACCCGCGTTCTCCTTCATGCGCCGGACCGCCCGGAATGCCTCGCTGCTTGTAGCAGCACAAGCAAATCGCGAAGCGCATACCGCATGGCCGGAGAGCAACGGAGGCAATATCGGTCCCTGCCATTTTTAATGACAGCATCCAAGTGATTGAAAATGAGAACCCAATCTCTCAATTTCAAGTCCCAAATTTCTTTTCAAGACCGTTTACCACTTTCGGCGATCCAGCGGGCAACGTCGGGATGCAGCCATGGATGGGTGGTTTCTCCGTGGGAAAGCGCTTCACGGATCGCCGTGGCGGATGCCGGATGACCGCCTTCCACATAGTGCATCACATATCCATCGTGAGGATCCGGAATTTTTCCGCGGGAAAATACGATGAATTCGACACAGGCTGCAAGCCGTTGCGGTTCCGCCCAGCGCGGCAACGCGTCCCATTGATCCTCTCCCATGATCCAAAACAAACGACTACCGGGAAACCGCGCAACCATCGCCTCGGCAGTCTGATAGGAATACGACGGACCCTCACGTCCGGCCTCGAAATCATCCACCACCGCCCAGGGAAGACCGTTGGTGGCGAGGCGCAGCATCTGCAAACGGTCATCGGCCGATGACGGGGCTTGACCTGTTTTATGCGGGGAAATCCGGCACGGAAGAAACCTCACTTCGTCGAGCCCCATGGCCTTCACCGCCAATTCTGCTAGATGGACATGCCCGTGATGCACAGGATCAAAAGTCCCGCCGAACAAAGCGATTTTCCGGGCATCAGACATGGCGGGAGGAATGGTCTCGATATGCAGCCGGTGGCAAACCGACGGTCGCACGGAACTGCCGGGTGAACGCAGTTTGATCGCCATACCCGCAGATCAGCGCGATCTCGGTGATCGGCAGCGACGTGGTGGCCAGAAGCTGCGCCGCGTGCTCGATCCTCGTTTTGCGGATGAACGCGCTGGTGCTCAATTGGAAAACGTTGCGCATCCGGCGATCGAGTTGGGCGGTCGAGAGCCCGACCATTGCCGCCAATTCGTCGGGCCGCAGCGGGTCCTCCATGTTTTTACGGATGTGTTTCACCACCCGCTGCAATCCGGGAAACTCCAGATCATCCAGACTGGGCGTGCGCAAATCCCGTGAAATCGATGCCAGGCCGATCACCTCGCCCGCCGCATTGTGGAGCGGCACCTTGCTGGCCAAATACCAACCCAGCGAACCATCCAGATTGGTCACCAGTTCGAGGTTATCGATGATTTCCCGTCCGCTCCCGAGCACTTGAAGATCCTGCTCGCGATAGACGACCGCGAGGTGTTCCGGGAAAAAGTCCTCGGCGGTTTTTCCTAGCAACCGACGCGCGTCCCGCAGTCCCAACCTGGCCGTGAACGCCGGATTGGCGGCCTGATAGCGCCGGTGCTTGTCCTTCAGGCAAAACACCACGTCCGGCAAATGCTCGAACAAGCGCTCGCAAAACCGCGGCGATGCGACTTGTTGTAGAAATCCCCGGCTGCTGTCGGTCATGGCGTGATCAAAGCCATGCACTCTGGAATCCCATCGGTCAAGCCACCATGGACGCAAGGAGGGGCAGAACACGGAGGATTTACGCACGGTGTGATAGAGGTAGGAACGGGGCTTTACCCCGCTCCTACCTCTATCGCAAACACTCCGATTCCCCTCAGCAATCGGATTGCCCCGGCAGGACAAACCATGAATGATCCGCCCGCATGACCGTTTGGACGGAACAGACCCTGCGCGGAGCCGCATCGTGGAAGGCATTCAAGGAGGGCAAGTCGCTCTTCGAAGGAGGAGCTGTGACCGAGGCCGAAATCACCCCGACCGGTTGGCGCGGAACTCTCAAATCCGGCAAGCGCCCGATCCGCGTCAGCGTGATCGCCAAATCACCCACGGATTTGGAAACCCGTTGTTCCTGTCCTGAAAATCAAGCCACCGGCGAAATTTGCGGTCATGCGGTGGCAGCCGGATTGGCGGCGTTGGCCGGACCATCCGCAGCCGCGCCTCAAGCCTCAGCTCTTGCTTCCAAGCCTACGGCTCTCGCCCGCACGATCTATTTTCCTCCCAATTGGCCGGACTCCCTCGCGCACGGCAAACTCGCGGCCACACTCACGCTTTCCCCAACCGCCGAAATCCACCCAGCCGACGTCCGACTGGCCGACTGGCTGGAAAACGAAGACGTCAAACACAGGGAAACCCACAATCTCCACCTCGATGGCCCCCGCGTGGCTGCATTCCTGAACGCCATCGCCGATCATCCGGACGTGGTTTACGGCAATGACCGAATGCCCATCCTGATCTCCACCGGCCGCCGTATCGATCTCGCCGAGGGCACTCACAAAAATGACAGGATCACCCTGAAACCCGCCGCTGAATCCGGCCTATGGTCGCGAATCGGCTCGGAATTCTGGCAAATCTCACAAAATTCCATCACCCGCGCGGGTGATGGCCCAGTTCCAGCCTCACTGATCGGCATCCTACCCACGCTCGTCAGCGGACAATCCGTCGAAATCCAGACACAACGGCTGCTCGAAAACCTCTCAACATGGCAGGATTGGATCGCATTCCCGGAAAACGGTTGGCTGGATTCCCTGCACTTCATCCCTGCTCCGGCAACCTTCCACCTTGCCTTGGATGGATCACTCCAGGAAATGCATGCCCGACTCACCGTGTCTTACGGCGAGTCGCCAGCCGTGCCCCCGGGCTTCGGAATCGTGGAAAACCTCCCACGCCTCACCGACCGCCGCTGCCTGATCCGAGATTTTTCCGCCGAACAATCCGCCGTCCACCGTCTGCAATCCGCCGGATTTCAAAACCCCACGCCCGCCGTCTCCCCGTGGACTCTGCGCGGCGAATCCTCCATCATTTCCTTCCTCACCCAGTCGCTACCTGCACTCCGCGAACTCTGGAAAATCACCGAAGGAACCCGACTCACAACCGCGCATCAGCAAATCACGGTGGTCTCCCCACACATCGATATCCTCAGCTCAGGCGAAGATTGGCTTGGGTTTGATCTTACGTTTCAAACGAGTGATGGCATAAAGATTCCCAGAGACGAAGTTCACAAACTTCTGCGTTCCGGTAAATCATCCGGTAAGACCCAAAGCGGTCGCCGCCTGGTGGTTTCCGAGCACATGCTGGATCTCATCGAACCGCTCTTCGCCGAGCTGGATCTGCGCCAAAATTTGGGTCACTACGAAGCTTCAGCTGCGGCAGGCGAAGTTATTTTAGATATCCGTAATAAATTACATAAACAATCTACATCCAATGATTTACAAGATTCATTAACATTCCATTATCCGGCATCATTTCGGGCGGATTTGCGACCTTACCAAGCCACCGGCGCCGCCTGGCTTTGCGACCGAGTTAAACGCTACGGCGGAGCCTTGTTGGCAGATGATATGGGTCTAGGAAAAACAATCCAAACAATCGCTTTAATCGAACAATTATTCTCATCAAACCACGCCACTCCCGGGGTTGTTTTAGTGATTGCCACCGCCTCATTGCTGGGTAACTGGCAGGCGGAATTTGCGCGATTTGCACCTGGTCGACGGGTCAGAATCCTCCACGGCAGCGGCAGGGACGACGAGCGGGAGTTGATGGAAGCAGGCGACGTCATCCTCACCAGTTATGGCACTTTAACTCGTGATTTGGCCTGGCATTTGAAGCGGGAATACATGGCGGTAATAGTCGACGAGGCCAGCCTGATGCGCAATCCAGACACGGATCATGCCAAAGCGGTTTCCAAACTACGGAGCTCGTGCCGGATTGCGCTGACCGGAACACCAGTCGAAAACGGCCTCCGGGATTTGTGGTCGATTTTCCGTTTCATCCAACCCGGGTGGCTCGGTAGCCGTGAGGAATTCCGCGAGCGCTACGAAATGCCCCTCCAGTCCGGCGAGGCTGCCGGATCGGTGATGGAACGCCTGAAACTCAAAACCCAGCCATTCCTCCTCCGCCGGACCAAGGAACAAGTCGCCCCGGAGCTGCCGTCCAAACTTCTGATTGATGAATTCTGCGACCTCAGCCAAGACCAGCAGGCGGTTTATCGCGACGTCCTGATCGAGGGCCGCAAGCGGGTGGAGACCATCACCGACTCAGGAAACCCAGGGGCCGCACGGATGCAAATGCTCACCGCCTTGCTCCGCCTCCGTCAGACCTGCTGCGACCTTGCCCTGCTTGGGAACGATCGATTGAAACAACTGTCTATCGCTCGAAGATCCAGCAAAATCGAACGTCTGCTTGAATTGCTGGAAGAGGCAATTTCAGGTAGTCACAGAGTATTGGTATTCAGTCAGTTCCAGAAACAATTACTTGAAATTGAGAAATGCCTGATTGAGCGGGGTTGGAGCCATCTCAGACTCGACGGTCAGAGCCGAAACCGCCAGCAGTTGGTGGATCAATTCCAGAGTCCCGACGGGCCGCCGGTTTTCCTGATCAGCCTGAAGGCCGGTGGATACGGCCTGAATTTGACCGCGGCAGACACCGTGATTCATTTCGATCCGTGGTGGAATCCGGCGGCGGAAGCCCAGGCGACCGACCGCACTCACCGCATCGGTCAGACCCGTCCGGTGACGGTTTACCGCCTGCTCACGCGGGGGACCGTCGAAGAAAAAGTCGTCCGTCTCCAAGCTAGGAAACGTAACATCGCCGCCAGCATTGATGAATCCGGAGGAGGAGACTCCCCGACCTGGAGCATGGCGGATCTTGAGGCCGTGATGGAATGAACCTCAGGCGTCGGGCAGAATGCCCGCGCCACGTGGCCCGGGCATTCTGCCCGGAGCCTCTTCAAACTCATCCCTCCCGTCGTGCGCGGTCGCGGCGTAGACTTTGCAGGGTCACTCGCGGGCGCAGGATCCAGCACCCGTATAACCAACCCGCCAATCCTCCGCCGAAGTGGCAGGCGTGACCCATCTGGAACCATCCGCCCAAGCCGTGATCGACGAGTATCTGCCCGACGGCAGACAAGCCCGGCACCCCGAGTTGAGGATTGATCAAAGTCAGGGCAAGCGCGGCCACTAGAATCCCGATTCCCAGAATTTTCCCGGATACCGGCAGAGGCATCATCCTCGACTGCGGGGAAAGCGTGACCTGGAGCAACAGCAACGCCAGACAAGCACCGGACAATCCAACCAAGAGCCCGCTGCCTAGCAACAAGTGCCCCGCTCCGCCGCCCAGCACACCGGCCACCATCACCCGCATCATCGCCCCACGCCCCGCGACGTGCTCGATCCTCGAACCGATCACCAAAACAAACAGCGCGTTCACCCCAGCGTGCCACCATGTCCCGTGCAACATCCCATAGCTGAGAATCTGCCAGATTTTCCCAGATGAAAACCCTTCGCGGCTCAGTCCGAGGTTTTCAAACCATCCACCCAGAACCTCAATACCACCATGGGAAGAAACCCACGCTTGGATGGTCATCACCGCGATTGCCCAGCCCCACGATACGGGAGAATGCAGGATTTGGTGCAGATTGCGACCGGCGTTTGAATACAATCCACCGTAAAATCGCATGGAGGGAAGCGTTTTGGATTGGGGTGAAAAAGTCCGTTACTCGACCACGCGGGCACGGGGTTCACGGCGGACGGTATCCTCGCCCCCGGCACAGGTGACAAACGGGCCGCCTTCCAGCGGAGCCACGTCCGTGAACGCCACATCCGGCATGTCCGAGGGCCTGCCAGCCAAAGGAAAATCCTTGCGCAACGGGTAAAATGGATAGCCCTCCCACATCAGAATGCGTGTGAGATTCGGATGCCCCGAGAAAGGAATCCCCATCATGTCCCAAACCTCGCGCTCATGCCAATCGGCACCGGCCCATAAATCGGTCGCTGACGGGACTTTTTCATCCTCCGCCACCTTGGTCTTCACGCGCAGACGTTTTGAATCATCCACCGTGGCGATTTCATAAACCATTTCAAACCGCGGATCCTCGCCGAAGTGATCCAAACTGGAAACATCCAGCACCATCTCGTAACCCAGATCGTTCCGGCACTTCGACAGCACATCGTGCAGCACACCCAACTCCGTAATAACGGTCTGCTCACCCCGAAACTCGACGTTTGCGAGAATCCGGTCTCCGAAAATTTCACGGAGTTTTTTCACATCGTCTGCTGCTGCCATGGCGGGAGTATCCATCAGGAAATTTGGTCAAAAAACTCTTTCTTCTGGGCCATCGTGGATTCCTCAGCCGCGACTTTTTTCTGCAACTCCATCAGCCCTTCGATCAGAGCCTCCGGCCGCGGAGGACAACCCGAAATATACACATCCACTGGAATCAGGCGGTCGATCCCCTGCAGGACGGCATAGCTGCGATACATCCCACCGGACGATGCACAGGCACCCATCGCCACGCACCACTTGGGCTCCGGCATCTGGTCCCAAATCCGTTTCACCGCCAACGCCATCTTGTAGGTCACCGTGCCGGAAACAATCAACACATCCGCCTGACGCGGGGAAAATCTCATCACTTCCATCCCGAATCGCGAGATATCAAACCGGGCCGACGCCGTGGCCATCAGCTCGATCGCGCAACAGGCAAGCCCCATCGGCATCGGCCATAGCGAGTTTTTCCGCATCCAGTTGATCGCGGCATCCACACGGGTGAGGATCACATTGCCCTCGACCTTGGAATCGTAGGCGGCGTGAAGGGTATTGGATGAGGGACTGACCATAGTGCTGCGCGTCTGCCGGGGAACTCTGAGGGCTGCCCAGCATTCCCTCAAGCCGATTTGTGAAAAATATCGGGGATTCCGGTGTTGCAGCAGGCGGCAGGCTGTTCCACCTTGCGGGCGTTCCCGCGAACGCACCCACCCAGCTTTCCATGTTTCCCACCGAAATTCCGCTCTCCGACTTTCCGATCCTCGATCAATCGATCCATGGCCGCCGTCTGGTGTATCTGGACAATGCCGCCACCACCCAGAAACCGATGGCCGTGCTGGAAGCGTCCCGCCGGTATTACGAGTCGATCAACTCCAACATTCACCGCGGCACCCACCAACTCGCCCGCGCCGCCACGGATGCCTATGAAAACGCCCGCCAAACCGTGGCCAAACACCTCTATGCGGAATCCGCCGATGAAGTGATCTTCACCTCAGGCACCACGGCCGGCATCAACCTGGTCTCGAACATCCTCGCCCTTTCCGGGCGAATCACCGCCGGAGATGAAGTGCTCATTTCCACACTGGAACACCACTCCAACATCGTCCCCTGGCAAATCCTCTGCCAACGCACCGGTGCCACACTCAAGGTCATCCCATGTGAGGAAGACGGCTCCCTCGACCAGGAAGCGTTCCTCAGACTGTTGAAAGGAAACGTGAAAATCCTTGCGCTCACATGGGTCTCCAACGCCTTCGGCACGGTCAACCCGGTGCACGAGATGATCCGCGCCGCAAAATCAGCAGGTGCGCTGGTTTTGATAGACGCAGCGCAATCATCCGCCCACCTGCCCATCGACGTCCAGTCACTGGGTGCCGATTTCCTGGCGTTTTCCGGCCACAAGATTTACGCGCCCACCGGAATCGGCGTGCTCTGGGGCAGGGCATCGCTGCTCCATGATCTCCCGCCCTGGCAGGGTGGCGGAGAAATGATCAAGGAAGTCACCTTCGCCCACACGACTTACAATGATCCCCCGTTCAAATACGAAGCGGGAACACCGAATATCGAGGGTGCCATCGCCCTCGCCGCGGCCATCGACTACGTCAACAACATCGGTATTAAGGCCATCCACGCACACGAAACCACGCTGATCCGCGCAGCGGAGAAGGCGCTCTCCTTGATTCCTGGCATCCGGTTTTTCGGCCCCGCCGACCGCTCGGGTTCTCTCTCGTTCCTGGTCGAGGGCATCCATCATTACGATCTCGGAACATTGTTAGACCAGATGGGGGTCGCCGTGCGCACCGGCCACCATTGCTGCCAACCCCTCATGGCCCGCTTCGGTATCACCGGCACAACCCGCGCGTCCTTCGCACTTTATAACACCCTGCAGGATGTCGAGGCCCTCGCGGAATGTACGCAGAAAGCCGTGGGCATGCTCCGGTAGAGCGCAGGACGTAATTTTCAAGGAACGGCGAAACATGTTCGCCGATGTCCATGAGCAACCCTCCTTTTTCGCCGCATCGAGTGTTTGGAAGACCTGCCACAGCGGCTTGACTCCCAAATGTGGTCAGACACAGCCAACAGGCAGGAGTTGTTGCGGAGGATTTGTATCCATTTTGCTGCCAAACGCGCTATCGCGCCACAATACAACCGCATCTTTGCCATCTGTAGAGGACCCATCAAACATGAGAAAGCTCCGGTCTTGAGACGGAAACCTAATCCAAAAAGGCAAAAAATTATTGGCCTATAATTGCCCTAGGCTTTAAACTGCCGTCAGATAACTACACATAAACCATTGATTATCAGGTGGGCCCGCAGGGATTTGAACCCTGGACCAAGGGATTATGAGTCCCCTGCTCTAACCGCTGAGCTACAGGCCCTTCAATGTGTTGCGAAGATTTCTGCGGGAAATGCATCCCTTCCGTGCATCCTTCGTCATCGGGGTGGCGATTACTACGCTGGCACCAAGGTCGGCGGCAAGATTATTCGATGGGCGGATTTTTCAAGAGAATTGGAAAGATAAGGGCGGCCATGACGGATGCTTTCCGGCGTAAAACCGGACATTTCCTAAAAATCCGGATTTCACGAATCACCCGGCTTGCCCTTGAGGTGCGCGTTGCTACCTTCTGGCCGTCCGATGTCTGATTCTTTCGTCCACCTCCACGTTCACACCGAATTTTCCCTGCTTGACGGCATGATCCGCACCAAGGATCTGGTCAAACGCGCGGCGAAACTGGGAATGCCCGCCGTGGCAATGACCGACCATGGCAATCTCTACGGGGCCATCGAATTTTACCAAAGCTGCATCAAGGCCGAGATCAAGCCGATTTTTGGATGCGAAATCTACCTCGCTCCGCAGTCGATGGAGGACAAAAAGGACATCGTCGGCCGCAAGCGTGCCACCCACATGACGCTGCTGGCCGAGACGAACGAAGGCTGGCAAAATTTATCCAAGCTTGTCTCCAAGGGGCACCTCGATGGGATGTATCATGGAAAACCCCGGGTGGACCGCGACGCCCTGCGCGAGTTTTCCACGGGCATCATCTGTCTGACAGGATGCATCTCAGGTCCGATCAACGAGTGGCTGCGTGCCGGAGACGAGCAGAAAGCCCGCGAGACCATGGCCGAAATCGTGGAAATCTTCGGCGCGGAAAACACCTACGTCGAGATCCACAATCACGGCCTCGAACCCCAACGCCTCGTGACGCCGGGTTTGCTCAAGCTGGCCGCCGAATTTGGCCTCAAGATCGTGGCCACCAATGATGTCCACTTTCTCAACCGCAGCGATCACGAAGCGCACGACGTGATGATTTGTATCGGCACCGGCCATCAACTCATCGATGAAAACCGCATGCACTACTCACCGGAGGTCTATTTCAAGACCCCCGAGGAAATGCGCGCGCTGTTCGCCGATGTGCCGAGCGCCTGTGATGCCACCCTGGAAATCGCCGGGCGTTGCAACGTCGAATTCAATCTGGATTCCACATCCTCGGCGAAATACCCGCAGTTTGGCACACCGGACGGCAGCCCACGCGAGGAATACCTGATGCGCGTCTGCCAGGAAGGCCTCGTGAAACGTTATGGCGCGGAAAAAGCCGCGGACCCGGAGATCCAGGATCGTCTGAAGTATGAGGCGGGAGTCATCAACGAGCTCGGATTCGCATCTTACTTCCTCATTACCGCGGATTTCATCCAGTGGGCGCGCGACAACCATATTCCCGTAGGCCCCGGCCGCGGGTCCGCCGCTGGATCGCTGGTCGCCTATGTCATGGGCATCACCGATATCTGCCCGTTAGAGTTCGGTCTTCTATTCGAACGGTTCCTCAACCCGGAACGCGTCAGCCCGCCCGACGTCGATATCGACTTCTGCCAATTCCGTCGCGCTGAGGTGATCGACTACGTTAGAAAAAAATACGGCAAGCTTTGTGTCTCCCACATCATCACCTACGGCACCATGGGTGCCAAGAGCGTCATCCGCGATGTCAGCCGGGTGATGGGACTCTCTTATGGCGATGGAGACCGTATTTCCAAGATGATCGATCCCAAACCGCTCGATAAGGCGGAGAAGGATAAATACGAAGGTTCCATGTTGTTGCGGGAGATCGACCGCAATGCCGAGCTCAAGGAGTTGATCGAGGCATCATCGACCTATCAGGAAGTCTGGAACTACGCGCTCGCACTCGAAGGACTCAACCGCAACGTCGGCATCCACGCCGCCGGCGTCGTCATCGGCGACCGCCCGCTCGACGAGCATGTCCCGCTCACCCGCGGCAACGAAGGCGAAATCGTCACCCAGTTTGACATGGGGGCCATCACCGAAGTAGGGCTTCTCAAAATGGACTTCCTCGGACTGCGCAACCTCACCGTGATCCAGGAGGCCGTCGGGCACATCCGCAAAATCAAGCCGGATTTCGTCATGGAAAAAGTCCCGTTGGATGACAAGCCGACCTTCGATCTGCTCAACCGGGGTGACACGATGGGCGTGTTCCAGTTGGAGTCCGGCGGCATGGTCGAGACCTGCCGGAAATATCAACTCGATCGGATCGACGACATCATCGACCTTCTCGCGCTCTACCGTCCCGGAGCCATGCAATTCATCGACCAGATGATCGAGGTGAAAAAGGGCCGTAAGAAAGCGATGTATGAGCATCCGTTGCTGGAGCGCATCTGCGGCAACACCTACGGGGTCATGATCTATCAGGAGCAGGTGCAGAACGCGGCCAAGGTGCTGGCCGGCTACACCCTCGGCGGT
>CAIVKO010000091.1 GCA_903906515.1 Akkermansiaceae bacterium | reverse complement strand
CTACCATAAAGTTTTCGGTGCCAACCTGGAAACATCGGTGTAATGGAAGTCATTGATGATCAATGAGCAAATATCACGCCAACTCGCGAAAAACCTAACATTATTTTATCCCAAATGACCCTTAAGTTAGCGCCATTCAGGCCGGTCCCTGCCTTCAATAATATTCAGACCCGACCTAACAAGCGATCACGCCTTGCCTTTTTTGCCCTCGAAGTGCTCCTCGATTTCCTCAAGCGTCTTGCCCTTGGTCTCGGGAAGGAAGAATGCAGCGGTGATGAAGTAAATCACGGTGCACGCGGCAAAGGCGAAGAACATCGTCGAGTAGCCGTATTTCCCGACAGTCGGCAGGAAAATCGCGGCGATGGTGGTGGAAACCGCCTGATTGACGAGCAGGGCGATACTCATGCCGTTGGAGCGGATGCGGGTGGGCATGAGTTCCGAGAGCGCCAGCCAGACACACACGCCCGGACCGACCGCGAAGAAGCCAATGAAGACAAAGATGCAGACCGCGATGGTCCAGCCGTTGGCCGTGCTTGGCACCGGCGTGATCAGGGCATTCTGAATCTTGAGATCCGCATGTTGCGATGCCTTGAGATCCGCGAATGGATTCTTGAAAAACGCATCCACGCCATTGCTGGGCAGGCTGTCATTGCGGCTGATCTTCACCTTGGCCGCCTTGTCATCGGAGCGCACCGCGCTGCTGGCCGCCGTGAAATCACCGCACGAGTATATGATGGAAATGGTCGTCGCTTTTCCGGAAATAGCCTTGCCCGCATCACCAGCGGAAGCTAACAACTCAGCAGCTTTCGCATCGTCGAACTTGAACTCCACCCGCTGATCCTTGACCGCCTGCTTGGTCCCATCCGCTAGAACTTTTTCCGCATCCACCTCGGTGACGACCGCCTGCACCGCATCCTTGCAATCGACACGGAGTTTCTCGGTATTACGGAAAAGAAAACCCACGGCAATCAGCGAGACGATGATACCCGCACTGCCAAGAGACAGCAGGAACTTGCGGCCTTTTTTATCCACCAGTGCCACCGCGCCCATCGTCATGGTGAAATTGACCAGCGTGAGCAACACATATCCCATGTGGGCCTGCGAGTCATTCAATCCGGCCTGGATCAGGATGGTGGCATTGTAACCGATGATCGAGTTGATACCCGTGGCCTGGTTACAGGCAAGAATCACGCAGGCCAGAATGAAGGGAATAACATATTTCCGCGATAGCAGCGAATCCCCCGCTTTTCCGGATGCCTTGCCGGACGCTTCCGTGAAGACGGTTTCCTGCATCTCAGCGATTTCACGATCCGCTTCCGATGCCTCGCGGGAGCGCAGCAGGGCCGCGCGGGTGGCATCCAACTTGCCACGCTTGAACAACCAGCGGGGAGACTCGGTCACTATGAAGGCACCCAGGATAAACAAGATACCCGGCAACATGGAAACCCAGAAAATCCAGCGCCACGCCTGATCCTTCGCGGCAAAAAGTTGCTCGGCAGTTCCATTCTTCTCAATACCGCCGATCCAAATGCTGAAGCCATATCCGATCAATGCCGCCGCCACGATACCCAAGGTGAGCAACCACTGGAACACCCCGGTCCCCTTGCCGCGATTGGCGGCACTCAGACACTCGGCAAGATAGAGTGGAATCACCACCCCGATGAATCCCGCGCTAACACCTTGCAGCAACCGACCCAACACCAGCGGGCCAAACCCCTGCGCCAGCGCAATCATCGGAATGCTGGCCACAAACAAAACACCGCTGATCATCATCATCGGCTTGCGGCCCATCAGATCGGAAAGCATCCCAGCGAAAAGCGTCGAGATCACGCTGCCCAGCAAAACCGCAGCCACGATGATCGACAATTGGCCGGCATTCAAACCAGAAGTAGCTTCCATGTAAGGCAGCGCACCTGCGATGATTCCCACATCAATCCCGTAAAGAAGTCCCCCTAACCCGGCGACGAGCAGGAGGAAACGATTATAACGTTGCAGACTTGCGGGAAGAACGGATGGTGTGGTCATGGCTTTCGTAAGGAACCCCGACAGGCTAGAAGGCCAATCCGCCCGTAACAATGCCAAAATCCGCCGATTCCATGAAAAAATGCCTACCACGCTGATTTTACCCGGTTTTCTTCCGGAACATCAGCGCCGCGGCGGTTAGACTAGCCAGGCTGATCACCATCAGCGGCCAGACCAGCGAGAAAACCCGGACCACGGAGGCGTCCTTGAGATAGACGCCCTTGACCACCTCCACGAAGTGGCGGACGGGGTTCACCCAGGTGAGATGCTGCAGCCACACGGGCATGTTCTCCACCGGCGCGGTGTAGCCTGATAGAAGGATCGCCGGAACCATGAAGACAAACGCACCGAGAAATGCCTGCTGCTGCGTCTTGCTCAGGGATGAAATGAACAAACCCACACCGGCCAGCGCGAGAGCGTAGAAAAACATCGCCCCATACAACAAGACCAGATGGCCGCGGAACGGCACGTCATAGATGAACACCGCAGCGGCCAGAATCAGCGTTGCCTGGAAAAACCCCACCAACACCGCAGGCACCATCTTTCCAACCATGATCATTTCAGGCGTCAGCGGAGAAACTAACAATTGATCAAAAGTGCCCTGCTCGCGCTCCCGCGCCAACGAGAGCGCTGTGATGATCAACGAGCCGATGGTGGTGATGATCGCCACCAGGCTGGGCAGGATGAAATGCGTGTATTCCAGATTCGGGACAAACCAATTGCGGGTGATCACATCCGACGGCAGCACGCGTCCTGCCACAGCGGCGCGGTCCTTGAGATACACCTCCAGCACCGATTGCAGATAACTGAACGCGATCTGCGAGCTGTTGGACCGGCGACCATCGAGCACGACCTGCACCGGCGAGGTTTCACCGGCCGCGATCTTGCGGGAAAAATCAGCGGGGATGTGGACCGCCAACAACGCATCACGGGTACCGATGACTTCCTCGACCTCCGCGCCGCTCCACACCGGAATGATCCGGGTGAACGCACCGGAGGCGGCGAAGCGTTGCATCATTTCCACCGACGCACGGCCATGATCCTCGTTGAACACGGCCAGCGAAGCATTTTTTACCTCCAGCGTCGCGGCGAACGGAAACAACGCCGTCTGAAGAATCACCGGCATAATCAACAGCATCTTGCCGGACTTGGTGCTCAGCAACGACTGGAATTCCTTGCGGACCAAAGAATGGATGCGCCTGAAAAAATTCATTCCATCCTCCTTTTGGTGAGTTTCGCCGTGAGGCCGAGAAACACGATCGTGGTTCCCATCAGCATCAGAATGTCCGGCCACAGCAGTTTCCAGATCGTGCCCGCCTGGAAGATCGTCTGCATCGATGACACGAAATACCGCGCCGGAATGATATGAGTCACACCCCGCAGAAAGACCGGCATGCTCGATATCTCATAGATGAATCCGGACAACATCACCGCCGGCAGGAATGCCGCATTCAACGCCGCCTGCGCGGCATTGAACTGGTTTCTCATTCCGGTGGAAATCGCCAGCCCGATGCCTAACACACTCAGCAGGAAAAAACTTCCCACCACCCACAATCCGAGGATCGTTCCGCGGAATGGCACGTCCAGAACCCAACGCGCCACCACCACACATAAAAATAGCGAGACCATGCCCAACGCATAATACGGCAGGATCTTGCTAAATAACAACTCCACCCGCGTCACCGGCGAGGCTAACAAAGCCTCCATCGTCCCACGCTCCCATTCCCGCGCCACCACCAGCGACGTCAGCAACGCGCCAATGACCGTCATGATCACCGTGATCGATCCGGGGATGATGAAATTCCGGCTCTGCGCGGATGAGTTGAACCAATAGCGCGGCTCAAACTGGATCTCGCGCTTGACCTCCTCCCCGCGGTCCTCGGCCCGCTGCATCTGCCAATCCTGCCAGACGCCGTTGACCGTAGCCTTTACGAACTGTGCGATGTTAGGCTCGCTGCCATCCGCCACCACTTGCAACGGCGCGGTCTCGCCGCGTTTGCCAAGCTTCCTGGAAAAATCCTGCTGGATCACGATGAATCCACGGATTTGCGAATCCACCATCGCACGCTCCATCGCCTGCTGCGATTCATAGCTGCGGACCTCAAGCCACGGAGAACCGGTGAGCGCCGCCGTAAAACCGATGGCATCCGCACCGGTGTCCTCCACCCTCAACCCGACCCTGAGGCGCGACGCATCCAGATTGATGCCGTAACCAAAAATGAAAAGCATCAGCACAGGCATGAAAAACGCGACAAGAATACTGCTCGGATCACGAAAAATCTGTAGCGTTTCCTTCCAACAAAGCGCCTTGAGCCGCCGCCAGGAGATGGCATTCATCTGCGCTCCTTTCCGAGGTTTTCAGAAGCGGGAAAACATCGCGCTACGTCAGAAATTTCCGTGGTTTTCAAGACAGTGTCCGGCAGCTTGCCGACCCACAATGCCCCATCCCCCGCCGCTTGGCAATCCGGCAATCCGTGTTACCGACATTGGAGTTTGCAATCTTCCGGGTGTTTTGCCAGAAATCGGCAGAGCGCAACCCGCATACTCCCATGCAATGGTATTATTCGAAAAACTCCACTCAACTCGGACCGGTTTCCGATGCCGAACTGCGGGCTAAAATCTCATCCGGTGAGGTTCTGCTGACCGACATGGTCTGGCGGGAAGGAATGACGGATTGGGTCGCCGTCTCGAACGCCCCCGAATTAGCGTTTCCTGCCCCCGGAATCCCGCAGCAACCCACTCTGCACCAGATAGCCGAAACTGAGCAGGCTTCTCCGTATGCGACTCCAAAAGCACCTACCGCCACATACAGTCCAATCATGGCTCCAAGGCGGACGTCTGGTCTGGCGATCACAAGTCTTGTCTGTGGAGTCACAGGCTTGTTTTGTTTGATGTTACCGGGCATTCCCGCCGTGATCTGCGGACACATGGCTTTGAACCAGATAAAAAATTCCGCAGAAGCCTATGAAGGTCGCGGCATGGCAATTGCGGGTTTGATCTTGGGATATATCTGTATCGCGTTCCTTCTGATATACGCGTCGTTGTTTCTTATCGGAATAGTTGCCGGAGCTGTTCATTGAAAATGCAAAAACGGGCGCTCACGCTTGCATTCGGGTTGCTCATCATCGCGGTGTTGGCGTTCCTACTCTATCATGGCGGACCCTCCGCGCGGTGGTTTCCCGGGTGCCTCTTCTACCGCCTAACGGGTTTTCTCTGTCCCGGCTGCGGCATGACACGGGCCACCCATGCCACGCTTCACGGCAATCTGGCCGCCGCATTCCGTTTTAATCCTCTGGGCATGATCCTTTTTCCCATCGCTCTGACAGGAGTGATCTTCGATTTGATCGCTTGGGTGAAAGGGAAACCACTGCCGATCAAATTCCGTCTCTGCGGAATTTGGCCGTGGGTGATCGTCGCCGCCATCCTGGTTTTCTGGGTATTGCGCAATATCCCGGTCTGGCCATGCACCCTGCTGGCTCCGCCGTAGGGTCATGCGGAAATCCATGGTAAACGTCGCCGGTGAGGCCTTCGGCATTTTCCTTTCCCGGTTGAATGACAGGATCGAAACGCGGAGACACGGAGATCGCAGAGGACTACGCGGAGAAATATGGAATGACGGTCATGAAACAAGGAGTGATTTTCACGCAGTTCCAATTTCACAACCTCAGCGCTTTTCTCTGCGCTCTCCGCGACTCGGCGTTTCGATGAAATCTTTTTGATACGTCTTGCCCGAGTTTCGGAGTGGACCAAGCGGAGGTTTCCATGAATGCTCCGGGCATGGGGAAACGCTCTGTTTGGATGAAACTCGCGGCGGCAGTGGCCAGCGGCCTGCTCGTGGCCGGATTGTTTCCGCCGTTCCACATGTCATCCATGGCATGGGTGGCCATGATTCCACTGCTCGCGGCCTTGTGGTCGATCGATGG
>CAIVKO010000090.1 GCA_903906515.1 Akkermansiaceae bacterium | reverse complement strand
TGTGAAACGAAGACCAAAGCCGCACCAGCTACTCAATGTTTCCCGGCATCAAATGATCGAGATCAGCCATCGCTCCCGCTACAAGAAACCCGCAAATGAAATCACCCCAAACGACCCTTAAGTTAGCGCCATTCGGGTCAGAGTACACGAATTAACATTCTTTCTATATTTTTGATCGATTTTCCCATCGTTTTGTCCGCTCTGCCGTCCGAGACGGACCGGCTCACCGAGCCAGGATGCCCCATCGCCAGTTTTTGAGCAATCCATCCGTTGCTCACCGAGGTGTGGGTCCGCAACAAGATAGCGAGTTGGACCTTGCGGGAGTCACTTTTTCTCAGGGCTGCCAAATCCGCTTGGCTCAATGGCAATCCAAGCAAGCCGCTGCCCTCCCTCAGAATCCGCAACGCCTCCTTTTCCCCGCGTTCCCGCTCCACACCTTCGGCGCGGCGACTACCTCCACTCCCACGGCGCGGCGCTTTCTCCAACATCCGCAGGAGCTTGTCCTTGAAACTGTCTTTGCCGAGATACCAACCACGCCGGATCGCCTCCGTCGCAGCCTCGTCAATCCTCCCTCCGTCGTTCGCCGCCCTGGCTTCCAGCCACTCGACGTAGGCACGCCTGCCACGACCATCGTCCGCCAGTTGGAATGCGCGCAGAATCCGCCCGCTGACCAGCCAGTCCGGTCCGTTTCCCTTGTGATGGCTGGGCAGGCTGCTCCAACGATAGTTCAAGAGTGGTCCGTGATTGCCGCCTGCCAGGCCTGCCCTTGCGGGATTGAGATGAATGTAATCCACGAGGGCCTTGAAGTAGTGCGTGTCGGAATCCGAATCGTTGACGGGAACCGCCTTGTAGCGCCCCTGAAACACATGCCCGCGCCGCATGTGCGCGCGGTTCCAGCCCTGGCTGTAGGCCGAGAGCAACCACTTCATGCCGGAGACGAGATTGGGCTCCGGTGTCTCAAGAAGCAGGTGAAAATGGTTTCCCATCAGCACCCACGCGTGGACCTTCCAGCCATGACTTTCACAAACCTGCCCGAGTCGGTGGAGAAATACCTTGCAGTCGTCGTCGGTGACAAACACCGCGTATCCCCCGTTGCCACGTGCCATCACGTGATACAATGCACCGGGATACTGAAATCGAGGTTGGCGGGCCATGCGGAAGACTGGATCCGAAACGTCAGCGGAGCAAGATAAATGTGAATCCGTGTACTCTGACCCCATTCAGTAATTTGCCAGGAATTTGAAGGCGATGCCGTTGTAGGACAAATGCACCACCTGGCCCTGGGACAGGTTACTGAACCAGCCTGTAATAAAGTCCAAGCCAGTGTTGTTAACGATGGTTAGGTTCGTGCCGGTGGGCGGAGCGAAGCCGAGGGATATGGAGATCTCATTGCCCGTGGCGCTATAGGATGATCCTATGACCGGGATGCTAGTTGCGGAGATGAAATCCGCGTTGACAGTGGCAGAGAAAGCAGGAAGCGCCATTGCAAGCAGGACGGCAACTATGGAACAAGGTGCCCACCCCGACTGCCTATGCAGCGAGCACTCATTTAGGGTTCCAGTATTCATGAAGAATCGCATTAAAGTCGTGAGCAAATTCCTTACGCAAAGTCCCTGCAATTAGCAGAGGAATCGCTCTCTCTCCCTTTCCGAAAAAAGCGCCATTAAGCCATCCTAGTTTGCCGCTATGCACTTCAAAAGGAAGGTCGAAAAAGCTTCCATCTTCAATACCAGCCATAATTCTGAGCGCATCATCGATACCACTTCTCGGGTAAGGATAACTTTCCATAGCTTGGAACAACTCAATGACCATGCCCTGAATCTTTTTCTGAATACTATTCATAGTTCGTTTAATTTACAGGAAGCACATTAACTGTTGCTCCAGCCCAATCAATGCCTCCACCATTTACGACATCATCTTCAATCCAAACCTGTCTGCCGCCGCCAATGTATTTGCCATCCATGGGTCCTGCGACCCCCGCAAACACATAACTACCAGCTGGGATTTCCACTTTAATCCAACTGTCATAGTTTGTTTGAAAAGGACCGTTCGCCGCTACCCATTGGAATCACGGTATTCTGTGAAAAGATCTCGGAATTTGGTGTCAAAATCCTCAGGGAGAAGTCCCGCAATGAAGAGAGGAATCGCTCTTTCGCCTCTACCGAAGAAAGTAACCTTAATTCTAAAAAGCTTGTTATCCTGAACATCCATCGGAAGCTCGAAGAAGCGACCATCTTGAATTCCATCCATTAGTTCAATCGCGTCTTGATAACCTCCCATAGGGTTGGATTCCAAATTTTTCTCTAAGGCTTGAAATAATTCCAACACCATCCTTTGAATATTTTTTTGTAGCTCGTTCATATTTAATATCATTTAGGTGGCAGGACATTGACAATGGCATTCGCCCAATCTATTCCAGAGTTATTTACAATATCATCCTCTATCCATACCTGCCTACCGCCGCCTACCCATTTCCCATCCATCTTGGCGGCGACACCTGTAAAGATGTGGCTTCCTGCAGGAATTTCAATTTCGATCCAACTATCATAATTTGACTGGAAGGAACCGGCCTTCAGTGATCCAAGTGCATAATCAGCCTCCGCCTGCGCCTTGCTAATTGGAGGCTCAAGAAGAAGGAAATTGCTTTCCTTGCGACCACCAGCACCGCTATCAAAAACTCGATATGCTTTTGTTGGTTCTTTAGTCTTGTAGCAAATGACCGCCTGGTTTGAGAATGTTGATAACAGTTCATATCCACCTAATTTGCCTGGGCCGTGGGCACTCATCTCCTGGTTAGTTGCCAGGTTACGCATCTTTTCAACAGCAACAGAGTCCGTGTGATCGGCAAATAAATTTCGGACATCCAAGTTTCGTATTATATCATTGTCGTCTTTATAGTTTTTGATTTTTTTAATTGGGAAGTCTGGGAACTTTGTCATCATTCTGACCAGTCCATCGATCACTGTTCCATCGACTTTGTTGATAAACTTGAATGCCCTGGCGGTGCTGCTGGGAACGAGCGGAATGAACCCCACCATGGCCATGTAGTCACCTTGCCGGATGCTATTTATCGTGATGGCGTAATCCACATACTCGTTGGTCATGCTGATGGCGATCTCCCCACCGACAGAAAGCGTGGTCTCAACATTCTTCGCGCATTTGGCGATGTTTTCGACCAGATGCTTTTTATGGAGGAGCAAGCCGTCTACACCGGTGCCTCCACCTTCTTTTTCAGCAATCCATTCTTTGTATTCATTCTGCTGATAGACCCATGCCATCAGAAGACCAGCAAGCTGCATTTCGTTTCGAATCTGGTCGGTCGAGCAGATTTTAGTTTCCTCCTTATCGAGCAGGAGAGTGTTAGTCACTTTCGTTTTCTTTGCCCATGGACATATGCTTGCATACTCATTACTTTCACTGATCGAAACCGTGTCACCCCACCAAACATCATGATCGGTGATGACGTGGAGTTCTTTTTTAAAGCCCTGATTGCTCTGTCCCGTGTATTTTTCCAGTAGCCATTCGTTAACATTCTGATCAAACAGCTTGACCCAGAGGGCCACTGCGGAGGCGTGGAACGGCTGACCTTTGCTACGGAGATAGAGCAGAACGTTGTTAATATTACCTATCTCGTCGCTGTCGGCGTAGTCGTCGTAGATGCCGTATTGGTAGCGTAGTTCGCTATTCTCGAAGGCGAGGGTTTCGATTTCGAGCTTTCCGGCGATACCCACGCCGGGGTCACCGAAAGCGATGCCGTTGAGCGTGCCGGTCTGTGAGCCTGCGGTGGCAGTCAGGACTTCGCCATCTATGTTGACGATTGCGTCGTTGCCCGTGCCGCACAGATTGAATTGCAGGGTGTGGAACTTCCCGTCGATGAGACCGCCGGGAAATTTCGCCACTGGAAGCGCGATGGTAGCTCCCTGAATCTTCACTTGCGCGGGAGCGACTTGGCAGGTCCATGTACGGGTGCCATCACCAGCTGCGAGCTGAAACGCTCCGTTCGCGCCGTTGGTCGCGTCGTGCTCAAGCAACTTGAACCGTAACGACACCGCGCGTGCGCCAGACAGGTCCCATGGGGCGGTGGCGGAGGTGATGGCGTAGTAGGCGGTGTTCTCCGCAGTCGTGTCCACTTTGACGATGCCCGAAACACTGGCGGCGCGCGCAGGATCGCTCAGGGTGTTCGTGACGGTCCATGGGGTGGGATTGGATTCAAGGTGATCCGGCAGCGAGGAGCCGCGCATGGTCCATGAGTTCGGCTGCGGGGTTCCGGTTCCGGGATCAACGTGGGACTGGTGGGTTTTGGGGACGAAATCCTCAAAGCCGTTGTGAAATTGATAGGTTCCGGCGATTTCGAGAGCTAGGGCGTTCTTGGCCGAGGTAGGAAGATTTCCATCGGTTTGGACGCGGTTGAGTTCTCCGGCTAGGGAAGCGCCATGGGTTCCATCGGCATCGAATGTCTGGCTACGTTGTTCGCGGCCCTGCGCCAGATAAAATTTATCGAAGGCTTGGAAAGTGTGTCCCGGAGGCCCGCGCACGAGGAAGGATCGTTTCAGCGGTGAGTCGTCGAACATGTCGTTCACATCCGTCATGCCGACGACTTGGCAGCCGCTGGTGGCGAGAGCATCGCCGAGCTCGGTCAAGTCCGCATCGGACGCGACGGGATACCAGATATCGCCCATGCGGCCGGCAACTCCCTCTAGCACGGTGTCCTTGACTCGGTTTGCGGAAAAGACGCGAACGCCCGCCTGCGTTGGCGCGGGGAACCGGAAACTGTGGTAGCTGACACTGTGTCTCGGTGCGGTGCCGTTCGTGAAATCAAAAGTTAGCAGGTTGTAGCCTTCCTTGAGTTGGATTCCCGGCACAGTGAAGGAGAATGACGCGTTTTTTTCGCCTTCATTCAAAGCGGCGTAAGCGGCCTGATAGGCGGAAGTGAAGGAGTTCGTGAGATCCTGCTCCGACTCGTCGTTCTTGAAGGTGGTCAGGATCGCGTTGACGGTGGGCGCTTCGCCAAGCCCACGAGCTTTGATTTGAATATCTTCGCTCGTAGTGTCGGTTGCCTTGATATCCACGCGCTTTGGAGAGACCAATTCGAAACCGCTTTGACGAGCCGACCACATCACTGGCAGGGCACTGCTCGGAAGCTCAAGTTGAAAACCTAGGTTTTCGTCCAGTTCCGCAAGAAAGATCGCTTTGTCCGCAGGAATCGCTTCGGTTTGTTCAAGACTGGCGGACTCAGGTTGATCCAACGAGACAAAGGGCACGGAGCGGAATACTCCATTGCCGGTTTCTCCGCCATCCTGCTCCCTGCCAACTTCCACGGACTTGCCCGCGAGGGTCAGCGTGATTTTCTGATCCTCATCAGGATCCAATCCGTTCAGTTCACAGACTACCGGGTAGCTGGGACGTTCGGGGACCTTGGCGGGTTCCTCAACAATGGCATAACCTTGCTGGCCGTCGCCTTCGATCACCACGGTATGGTGCGCGTCCACACCGAGCGAATTCCGTACGGAAACAGTGACCTCGTTTCGTCCAGGATAGAGCTTGTAGGCGTAATCCACGAGGCGATAGACACCATTCTTATCGCCGGTAACCGGATCAACCTCCCTGCCATTGACCCAGAGTTGAGGAGTCATTGAAACCGCACCCTCGGCAACGTCCGTGAGAGCGTCATAAATTTCCGCCGATAAAACCAACTGGTCACCGGTGATCGTTTTTTTGATGATTTCTACGCCCGGAGACGGCTGCTCCCATGGCAAGGCTGATACCGCTAAATATTCGTATGTGGTGGATCCTCCATCGTCGGCGATGTCGGGGATTCTTTGTTTGAACTCCACCGGCACGATGCTATACGTTCCGTCCGCTCCGGGTTTGTACGTTTCCGGGTCGATAGTGTATTCGGGGGATTCTTCGGTCTGGCCGTCCCATTGGATGGATTTCACGACTTCGGCGTTTTTGGTGGATTCGTTCTCGGGGGTGCCGGGATTGTCCTCGGGCCGGAAGAGGACGAGGAATGTCAGAGCATAGCGCTGCCCGGCGGTGGTTCCTTGTTGCCAACGGAATTTAAACTTTGTTTTCTGATAGTCGATGGAGAGTTGGTTTTGGTGGACGTTACGGTATGCGAACGGCGTGCCAGCCTGGAATGAGGTGGTGAATTCCGGGAGCAGGGATAGGCCGTTTGCGACCATCATGGCAGTGGTATTTTCGTTGGAGAGCGTGGTCTGGTATTCGCGTGTGCCGGGGTCATCGTCTTCCTCGTTGGGAGGATCGTCGTAGCTGTACAGGGTATCACTGCCGCTGCGGATCAGTGGGGAAGTTGGTTGGCCGCCGGTGTTCACAAAGTCGTCCCCGGTCGTGGCGGTTGCTCCGGTCAGAGCATGGATGGTGCTGGTTCTGCTTCCAGTAATGCCGAGCGGACCGCTCTCCGGGTTACCGGCGGAGAAGGATTGATAGCTGGACATGCAGAGGTAACGCCTTGGCGGATCAAGGAGTTGGAACGGTGCGTATCCGTATTTCTGGAAGCGGATGTTCTTCACTTGCGTGAGGATGTCATAGTTGCCTTGTGGGAGCGAGGGTGGATTTACGGGCGCGGGGTCTGCTGGAGTTTCAGGAGTTCCGGAGGTCGGAGGCAGCACGGGTGGAGGAGGACCGGGGGTGGCGGGATTGCCGCCGTTGTTGAGTTCATCACCGTCGTTCATGCCGTTGCCATTGGTGTCGGCGTTCTGGTAATCAGTGCCAATCATGATTTCCATCAAGTCGGTCAATCCGTCGCCATCGGTATCGCGCGTGGACCAAGGATCGGGAGTGAGAGGGTCGCTTCCAAGGAAGATTTCCATTCCGTCGTTGACTCCATCCGCATCGGTGTCGGATTTATTAGGGTCCGTTCCGGCTGCAATTTCCTGCAGGGTGGTCATTCCGTCTTTATCGTAGTCTTCCTGGCCGTCGGGGGTGCCATTGTCATCTGTATCAGGCTTGTTGGGATCGAAATACCCCCAGTCACCTGATGGTTTCCTGTAGATCAGCTTGATTTCGATATAGTCCGGCACACCGTCCCCGTCGGCATCTTCCGCAACGATCGGATTTTTTCCGGAGAGATACTCATTGAGATTTGTAATGCCATCCAGATCCGCGTCCGCAGTGGCGTCTGTCGGGTTTTTCGGGTTGAGATTGTATTTCACCTCCCAGCCATCCGGCATGCCATCGCCGTCCGTATCCGGATTCACAGGTGAGGTTCCTATGGCCTCTTCCATAAAGTCAAACAAGCCATCACCATCGGAGTCCAGGGTGGGGTCATAGACGATTGTGAAAGGGAGCGTCTGCGATGTTCCGGTCAATCCGTATGAATCTTTTGCCACCGCATACACCGTGTGGTTGCCGACTTTGAGATTGGAAAGATTCATGACCCATGGCGAGGCTACCAACTGCCCTACCTTTGTGCCGTCCAAGAAATACTCCACACTTTTCACATCCCCGTCCGGATCACTCGGAGTGGCGGACAAGGTGACCGCTCCAGGGAACATTCCCGCTGTAACCGCGCAGGCAAGAGACACAGTCGGATTGCTGGCTGGCAGGATTGTAAAATCGCAAGGAAGTGAATAGCCCAGCGAATTGGCGGCATCGGTAACCACCGCATAGGTATGATAAGAGCCTGCGGATAGATTGGTGAGATTAAATTCCCAAGGTGCAGCTGCCGCTCCGACCAGCGCCCCCTGACTGTAAAACTCCACCCGCACGATATCGTTGTTCGGATCAGTGGGATTGGCCGTAAGAGTGACTGCGCCGGGAGCGGAAGCCTTTGTAATGGTGTGGGTGAGTGTGGTGTCAGGAGGTTGTGGAAGCAATTTCAAGCTTGATGGGGCGGCGATGGGCAACATGGTGGCTCCGGTGGAGGTGGTTCCATTGCCCAACTGCCCGTTGCCATTATAACCCCAGGTGTAAACCGTGCCGTCCGCCGCGACCGCCATGCTGTGCCCGAGCAGTCCGGTCCCGCCCGCCGCAATGCGGACAATATTCGAGAGATCTCCGGTTCCTGTGGTGTTCTTCACCTTTGCCGCCGTCCCCCGGCTGGTAACGGTGTTGTCGCCGAGTGCGCCTTTGTCATTGCAGCCCCAGGCCCAGACATTCCCGTTCACGTCAAGCGCCAGGGTGTGGGCGGAACCGGCAGCAACCGATATGATGCCATCCAGCGGAATTCCGCCGCTTTTGACCACAACCACGGGATAAGTCACAGAGGCGGTGGTAGTGAGATTGTTTCCAAGGCGGCCATACGACTGCTGGCCGCAACAATAAACCCGTCCGAGCAAGGAAGGATCGCCATCCTTCCAACGCACAATGGCGGAGTGAGTCTCTTTGCACGAAACGTCCAACGCATCGGTTAAAAAAACGCCGCTGCTCAGTTTCATCTTCGCCGCACGCGTTAGCATCGTTGTATTTCCCTGTCCAAGCTGGCCACTGGCATTGTCACCCCAAACCCAGACGTAACCATTGGCACCTGCGGATTCCTTCGCGCAAGGTTCCTTTGCCAGAGCAAATGCAGAACCCGCGGCAATCCGGTTGATACCCGTCAGCTTGGTAGATCCGGATGTTCCCATGTACACCGCACCCGGGTAAATCCGGGTTCCGGACGTCTGCCCATTGCCCAAGCGCCCCGATGTTCCGTCCCCCCATGAGAAAACATCGCCCATAATGTTATAAATTGGAATATTTTGTAATGCCAGGGAAAAGCCATTCCCGGCGGCTACCGCCACGCAATCGCCCAATTTGGATGTGGCCGGGGTTATATTTCCGCGCACCTGCACGGCAATGGAGCTGGCAGTCGTGGTGTTATTTCCAAGTTCTCCTTTGGAATTCGATCCGAATGACCAGACAGTCCTGTCATTTTTCAAAAAAACTGTATGTGATCCACCCGCCCCAACCATTGTGGCGTCATAGACAAAAGACGTGTTACCGTAACGACAAAGGGCGGAAGTTGTTTGATTGCCTATTGTGCTACCATCCCCCAGCCTGCCATTGGTCCGCAATCCCCAGGCTCTGAGTTCCCCTGTTGATTTGAGGGCCAAAGAATGTGCATTGCCTGCGGCAATATCACTGGTCAATAAGTAATTGCCGATACTCGTAGCGCTCGCTTCCGCACCCAGCCATGCCTTGGCCTTCACCGTCCAGTTTCTGTTGATCACAATGGCCGAACCGGACGTGATCAGCGGGTCGTATTTGGTCGGTTCCGCACCGCTGAGAGTGTAATGGATTTCGGCTCCGGGAGTGGCACTGATCGTCAGACTCAATTGCGTGAACGAATCGCCTTCGGCAGGACTGAGCACCGGAGGCGAGACCGCACCAAATGCGAGTGAAGAAGCGGCGGTGAAAAGCAGGACTATCTGCCAAATTACGATTTTCATGTTATTTAATGTGAGTTCCAGCATAACTAACAATAGTTGTTATTTCGGAAAACAGCTAACAAAAACACCCTGATTTACCGTGACTCAAGAAAAAAATAAAAAATATTAAATCGCTCTGAATTCGGTGCCGGAACCATCGACGCTGATGCTGTTAGCCGGAATGGTCATATTTATCCGACGCAGGCGTTGATAGCTGGAGGAAATCCCGCGTCAATCATTCCACGACCCGGCTGGTAGCCTCTCCGTCGGAAAACTTGGTGCGCAGAACATCGCCCGGTTTGAGTGCGGCTGCGGATCTGAGGACCTTGCCATCCTGGCCTAAGGTGATGGAAAATCCGCGCTGGAAGGCGGATTCCGGACCGAGTGCGCGCAACAACCCGCGCAGACGGATGAGGCGTTCGTTGCGTTTCCGGATGATTTCCGCACCGGTTCGGGCGAGTTGCGCGCGTTTGTCTGATAGAATTTCCATCCGCCGTTCGAGCACGCGTGCGGGGTGGCGGGCGCGA
>CAIVKO010000089.1 GCA_903906515.1 Akkermansiaceae bacterium | reverse complement strand
TTCTAACGGCGAAAGCGGGCTCAAGTCGGGTCATCAATATCATTTCCGAAATACTAAACGCGATTCGGTCGGCGTTCACACCGCGCGCTGCAAAGACATCGTCTTCCGGGATTGTGATTTCTATGCCCTTACCGGGATGGGCTTCGTTAGCCAGTTCACCGAGAACATCACCTTTCAGCGGGTGAATGTCGCGCCGCCCCGCGACACGATCCGCACCTGCCCCGCATGGGCCGACATCTTCCAGTTTTCCAACTGCAAGGGCGATATCCTGGTGGACTCCTGCCGCCTCTCCGGCATGCAGGATGATGCCATCAACTGCCATGGTACCTACCTGCGCATCATCGAGAAAATTGGCGACAATCGCTTGCTGGTTCGATTCATGCATCCCCAGACCTATGGTTTCGCCGCTTTTGTGCCGGGGGATGAGGCCGCCGTGATCTGCCACACGAAGATACGGGAATACGCGGGCAACCCGCGGCGAAAGGTGACCGCCGTCGAAAGGAAATCCGATAAGGATTGGATACTGACCCTTGACGGGGAAGTCCCCCAATTCGGAGAGAATGATGTTGTCGATAACATAACCTGGCATCCCGATATCACCGTCCGCAACAATCATATCAGCGTGGATCCCGTGCGCGGCATGCTCCTGACCACGCCAGGCAAGGCCGTCGTTGAAAACAACATTTTCTTCCGCTGCGCCATAGCTGCCCTTTCGATGTCGGCCGAGTCCTCGAAATGGTTTGAATCCTCTCCGGTGCGCGATGTGCTTATCCGCGGCAACACGTTCATCGGGTGCGGTGTCTGCGTCGATCCGGCCGTTGATTCCGCCAGCCCGCAGGAACCCATCCATGAGAACATCCGGATCATCGACAACGACTTCGATGGCGCGGGGGTGAATGCCATGGGCGCCAGAAACCTGACGATAACGGGCAATCGGTCCGCAGGTGGACCCCTGCCAATCAAAATCGAATCTTCGTGCACCGAGGTGAAAGTTGAAAACAATGAACATAAGTTTCTCCATAACGGCAAGCAAAAGGACAGGGCCGGCTGGACGGTGCGTGATGACGTGTTCATCACCGTCGGCGATTGGCCGCATGATGCCACGACCGGGGGCAAGCACGGCGGGTTGGCCCCCAACTACGGGGGCTTCCGCAGCGTGGGGTTCGGACCTGAACTGGGCATCGGCCACGCCTTGGGCGACTTCTACGAGGAACCGGTACTGCTGGTGAAGGTGGCCTTCGGCGGTTGCAGCCTCGCCGTGGACATGCGCCCACCGGGTTCCGGCGGGAAGCTGGGCGGGAAATATTCACTGATCGTCAAAGCGGTCACTGAATCGATCGAACGTTTACCGGAGATTATCCCGGGCTACCAAAAGCAAACCGGTTATGAAATCACCGGCTTCTTCTGGAACCAGGGCGAGTCCTACTGGCTCATGGGCGAAGCCATGGGCCGCGAAATGGTGAAGTTGCTGGGGCAGGGGAAGTAACCCAGGATTTATTCGAACACACCACCATGAGCGGCCAACATATCCACCAACCAACACCCCACCTCATGTCACGCCGATATCCCAAGCCACCGGTCAGGCAACCGATCGAAATGGCGATCACCGCCAGCAAGGAGTCGCCGGTTGTGAACAACCCGCTCGTGATGAAGAACTTCGGCGATTCGGAAGTGGCGTTGGAACTGAACGGAAAACCGGTCCCGCGCGGCAAGGATTTCCGCTACAGTCACGAGGGAACCTTGGAAGGAATCAACCTCTGCGTATGGTTCCGGTTCGAATCGATGAAAGCCGAACACTCCGTCCACCGGGACCACCACCGTCACCGCCACCGTCACCGGCACGGTGCCCTCCAAGCTGTTTGTCAGGCTCGGGGTGACCCAAAAGTGACCGCCGCTTGCTCATTCTCCGCACCATCAGTCAACCAGCAACAGCAACCAATAACAAACAACGCGAATTCAGATGAAAAGCAAATTCCTACCCATCATCATCGGCATTGCCGGTGCGGCCATGACCCTCCCCGGTTCTGCCGCAGTCATCGCCTGGGGCTCGGTCCAGGCTATCACGGGTGCGGGCAACATCATCTCCACCGGCGTGACAAGTCTCGCCGGGGCTAACTTCGGAATCCCCACGGGCACCACCACCACCGTCAACAACGGAGTTGTTGATGTCGAGTTCAAGAGCCTGCGTTCGGGCGAGAACGCCACGCTCTCGAACGGAATCACCGTGGCTGCTGCAGCCTCGTGGGAAAACTGGGGTTTCCAGGGCGCCGTGTCGAGCATTGGCGGAACGTTTGAAACCGTGCTTGATAGCAATCTCGGGGATGAGACCAACCCGCTCACGTCAACCATCACCTTGTCGGATCTGACCGTCGGCACGCTGTATCAGATTCAGTTCTTCGCCGATTCCACCGGCAACAACGGACAGACGATCGAGGGCAGCAGCACGATGAACTCGAGGACCGGCCAGTTCGTCACAGGCACCTTCACCGCAGATGCGACCAGTCAGATGCTCACCGTCACTAGCACCAGCGGAGGTTTTGCCGTCGCCAACGCCCTCACGGTCGGGCAGTCCATTCCCGAACCTTCCGCCGCCGCGCTGCTTGGTCTTGGCGGGTTGACTCTTCTTCGCCGCCGTCGCAACTGATCGTGGCTTGGATTCTCAGCTCAACGATCTCCCGAAAATGCCGCCGCGAGCCCATGGGATCGCGGCGGAATGCGTCCGGGCGACGACGTCCCCTTGAGCAGTTTTCCTGACGTTCACCGAAAGAGCGCAGCCAGTATATGAGTATGCAAAGCCACAAAATGATAAAAACAAGAACGATGATTGCCGCACTGGCGCTGGCGCTGGGTGCCAGCGATCTAACAGCCAAGCCACTGCACGTCTATCTCATGGCCGGCCAGTCCAACATGCAGGGACACTGCAAGCTCACGACTTTCCCCTACCTCGCGATGGATCCGGCAACCGCGCCAATGCTCAAGAAGATGGTCAACGAGGACGGCACCCCGCGGGTAATCGAAAACGTCTGGATTTCGTCCCTCGGCACCGGTGAGGAGGAGAAGTTTGGAAAACTCACAGCGGGCTTCGGTGCCGAGCGGGCCGGACCCAAGATCGGTCCCGAGCTGACCTTCGGAATTTCCATGCAAGAGCATCTCGGCGAGCCAATCCTGCTCATCAAGACCTCCTGGGGCGGGACGACCTTGTGCTACGACTTCCGGCCACCCAGCGCCGGGTTGCATCCGGTCCAGGCGCAGCGGCTGGAGGAACTGCGCAAGAACAACGAGGACACCAAGAAGGCCGAGGAGGAATACGCCAAGCGGGCTGGCAATTGCTACCGCCAGATGATCGCGCATGCCAAGTCGGTGCTGGCCGACATCAAGCGGGTCGATCCCGAGTATGACCCGGCCCAAGGCTACGAACTCGCCGGTTTCGTGTGGCTGCAGGGTGAAAGCGATTTTGGCAATTCGGAAACCTATCCGACTCCCGGACAACCCGGAGGATATGACGAATACAGCCGCCTGCTGGCATGTCTGATCCGTGACCTCCGCAAGGACCTCAACGCGCCGGAAATGCGCGCCGTCATCGGGGTGTTGGGCTTCAACGGGGAACTGGATACGGAGCGGCCACGGGATATCAATCCAGCCCAAATCCCGTGGTTGCGCGAGTTCCGCAAAGCCATGGCGGCACCCGCCGCAATGCCGGAATTCAAGGGCAAGGTGGCGGCCGTCCAGCTCGAGAAGTTCTGGGACCCCAAGCTGGAGGAACTGCAGTGCCGCTGGCAGAAGGTGAAGGACAAATCGCGCGAACTCAAGGGTTCCAATCTCGGGAACGATGAAAAGAAGGCGGCCATCGACGCATTTCTCAAAACCGTCTATACCCCCGAGGAATGGAAGCTGATGGAGATCGGCGTGTCCAACGCGACCTATCATTATCTCGGCTCCGCCAAGATCATGGCGCGGATGGGCAAGGCCTTTGCCGACGCCATGGCCGACCTGTCGAAATGACAGACCCGAGGAGTTAGACCCAACCGTCACATGAAATCAATCGCCCTCCTCGCCCTCGGCTTGACCGCAGGCCTCGCCCTCGGTGCCGATTCCTTCTACAAGGAACCGCCGCTGTTTTCCACCGCCCCCTCAGAAACGACCTCGCTCCAGACGATCGACCGCTTCGGCCCGGTGGGCATTGGCATCGAGTTGCACCAACCGGCTTTCGTGATGAAGGTCAAGAACGTCGAGGAAGGCTCGCCCGCAGCCGCTACCGGCAAGCTCAACAAAGGTCAGATCATCGAGACGATCAACGGGCAGCAACTCAAGGACATCGACCCGCGCATCCAACTCGGCGACATCATCACCGCAGCCGAGGCCGCCGA
>CAIVKO010000088.1 GCA_903906515.1 Akkermansiaceae bacterium | reverse complement strand
TGAACTTGGAACACTGACGCGACTGCCTCTCGATAATCCCACGCTCCAGAAACGAGACGGCTACCGGGACATCCTGAGGGCATGGTTGCTTACTCAGGCGGCATCTGCATTGACCTGGGATCGGGATGATGACAGCTACCACGGTCCGACACGCAACGTGGCGACGCTTTATGAATATTGGATTTTCTTCCAGCTTCACGAAATACTGGATGGGATTGAGGGTGTTTCCCGCGATGCGGAGAACCCGAAGCCATCGGACGATGCCGAACCGTTTCTTGAGACTAAAAATGGAGAGCTTATCATTAATCTGAAGCGGGGAAACAAGACCTGCGCTCCGTTCACAATCTCCCTCGGAACAGGAATGGTGTTGCGGCTTCACCTCTACTACGAGCGGACTTTCCAGATGCGGCAAGGCGCGACGGAGGCATCATCTTATTCGCGTCAATTCAAGCCCGACTACACACTCGCCATCTTTCCCGCCCGTTTTTCGAACGAGCAGGATGCGGCGACGGTTGGAAAAGTCGCTTATGTGCATTTCGACGCGAAATACCGGGCGGAGAACATGAAAATGATCTTCGGTGATTTATTGAAAGATGAGGAATTGGATGCTGATAAACTGGAAAACAAAGCGACCTCCACTTATCAACGTGGAGATTTGCTCAAAATGCACACCTACAACGATGCGGTGCGTCAGACCGCCGGATCCTACGTTCTCTATCCGGGCAGCGACACCGAGACGAAGTTGAATAAATTCCATGAGATCGTGCCGGGAGTGGGCGCGTTCGTTTTGAAGCCCGGCAAGGAGGAATACAGGGACGAGCTAAAGACGTTCTTGTTGGATGTTTTCCGGCATCAAGCGGATCAATTCACGCAATACCGCCATTTCACCGATGTAACACATGCCACGGTCCGTGAGGCTCCGAATGTGCACGAAGGTCAGTCAACCTGGCGACCTGCTGCGACCTGTGTGTTGGCTTACCTGAAACCGCAAGTCCGGGAACTCTGTAAGCAGAAGCGTTTGGTTTACAGCCGCGCACTCAAGGATGATGAAGAGCGTTCACCTATTCGGATTCAACTTGGAAATCTATCAGGAGCTGTGCTATGTCCATACGAGGGTGCCAGGTCTGCGGAGAAAAGATCACTGCCATGGTTGGCTCCGATTGTGTCGTGCGAGATGTTGTCCCGTGAACAACTGTGCCGTATTCTCCGTAGCGAAAACTGGCCTGCTGACCAGATGCCAACAAACGCATCGGCGTATTTGTTGTTCCGGTTGGATGAACCTACGGAAGAAAAACCACGGCGGATCACGGCTCTCACGCCTGCCGGGGGCACTTATCAGGCGGTTTCCCGGACCATGGGAGAGCTGCGTGAATGTGAAAGAATCGAAATTGGGTGACCTCAAGTGTGCTTCTTTTTTGACGGAAACACCTCATGTTCGGGGTCCCACCAGAGCACATGGAAAATTCCCGCACGCAGAAAGCCCCAAAGGCGTTGTTTTCCGCTCATGCGCAACGAGGTGAGATGGTCCGCCCATTCATCAAGTTTCCGCTCGGTCAAGCGTTGCCGGGCCTCCCTCATGATGTTCTCCGCACCAACGGTATGGCTGCCCGTGTTGGATTTGATCTGCACCCAGCTCATTGATTCGAACTGAGCTAGGCGTTCCAAAATCTGACGCGCTCCTGATTCCTTGCATTTCGAGGGACACCACGGCCCGTCCCAGTCGATTTGGGACAGTCGCCACACGGGATGGGTGGGTCCATCTGGAGAAACGCCGATCTTCGGCTCTTTCCCTGCGGCAAGTTGGATGCTCGGCGCATACTTCGGGATTTTCTTGGCTTGGGTTTTTTTGCCCATCGTTTTCCGGCATCAGAGACTACCGTAGTATTCCGCCATGGCAGCCAAGGTGATTTCCCGGTTGCAACGGTCGTCATCTGAAAGTCCACTGCGGGCATCCCGCCATGGATGCTCCTTGTGAGTCAACTCACTGAGCCAATGACCGGTCTTGTCGCCGTAGAATGCCAGGACAGAGTCGATGGTTTTCTTCGCTTCACCGGTAACTTTGGGGGTGCTGCCATCCGGCCAGGTTTTCACGGAGAACTGCCCGCGATGCTTCTGGTAAAGCAATGGCACGACGGGACCGTTGGCCCAAGCTTCGATCTTGGCTTTGAAAAGCGGTTTCTCATCCCACACCAACGACCAGGCTTGGGAATAATAAACGAGCTTCTGCAGCTTCATGGCGGACATCTCACCCTGTTTTTTCAGGATGTAGGCCGCCACGTCATGGGCGCTGAGTGACATTTGGGGAAGAGGTGGGGTTCGAGATTGGAGATTTGATGATGTGCAAAATTCCCCTGTCCCGTTTCCTCGGTCACTCTGCTCTGGAAGGGATTACTCCGCCAAACGGCAGCGACTTTCAAGTAAGAAGTTTATTTGAACAGTAGTTTCCTCCGCACTCAATTTTTCGTGAGCAAGGCTTGCAGTTCGTAAGTCTGTTTTGAGCGGGAAATGAACGGGCTGTTGTATCCGAACAGTCGGTATCCGTCGGCCTTGAGGTTTTGTTTGGCGAGCTCCGCATCGATCAACGCGCGTGCCTTGGCGACGGTGGTATTGTCACGTCCTCCCTGCCAAGTGTAGCTGATGACGCTCAGCGCGGGCATGTCTTTCACCTCGATATTGTCGCCATCGGCACCGGTTTTTCCGACTTCCGGGGATTGGTAAAGAAAGGCCATTTCCTCCATTTTCGCGCCATTGGGGTCTTCGCTGTCGAGTTTCATTTCCACCGGTGAAGTCATCGGGATGTTGTTGCGCTTGATGTGCTTGAAAAGCCGCCAGAATCCACCGTTGGGGGCGGAGCTAGCGGTGATGGCGGCGCGGTATGCGGGGTAATTTTTTCGTGTGACTTGGTTATAAGGGCCTGGTTCAGGCCAGCCTTTCGGCAGCGGGGATTCGCTGACGTATTTGGGTTCGGCCGCGGGTTTGGATTGCCCCGGGGCGGCCTCAAACTTCGATGGAGGTGCGGCCATGGCCGAAATCAGGGTGGCGAGGAAAGTAGAAATCAGGGAAATCGGGGATCTCATCCGGTCAATGTCAGCTGGAAATTTTCCGATGCAAGGGACTTTGAAAGCCTGCCCTCGCGAAACGATTCGACTTGATGCCAGTGGCGGGCGGATTCAGTGTTGCCAGTCTTCTCATTCCATTTTCCCATGCGGCACATGAAACTCGCGAAACTCCACGATGGTCCGGAAATTTTCCACACGATCCAAGGTGAAGGTCCGTCCGCAGGCATGCCCGCAGTGTTCATCCGCGCCTCCCGCTGCAATCTTCACTGCATTTGGTGCGATACCGATCATACTTGGAATTTTGAGAACACTCCATGGCCGCACGAAAAGGACAACTCCCCCGGATACCAAAAACACCGGAAAGACGATGTCACCATCGATCCAACACCCGCCGAGGCTGCCCGCATCATCGTCGCTTTCGGCTGCCCACGCGTGGTCATTACCGGCGGCGAACCGTTGCTCCAGGAAGATGGATTTCTCGAAATGATCCATCTCATCCGCGCCGAAATTCCGGAGTGCGCCTTCGAAGTGGAAACCAACGCCACCCGCATCCCGTCCCCAGCATTTCACGAGGCGGTCGATCAATTCAATGTCTCGCCCAAGCTTGCCAACTCCGCCGTGCCTGAAGCGCTGCGCTTGGTCGCCGATGCCCTCGCGTTTTTCGCGGCATCGCCGAAAGCCTGGTTCAAATTCGTCCTCTCCACCCCTGCCGATCTCGGCGAAATCCAAACCCTCCGCACCCGCTTTCTGATCCCCCGCGACCGCATCCTGCTCATGCCCGAAGGTCGCACCGCCGCCGATATCGACCGCACCGCCGTTCAGGTCTCCTCCATTTGTCGGGATCTCGGGTTCCGGTTCTGCGATCGCCTTCACATCCGCCTCTGGGGCGACCAACGCGGCGTGTGATTGCGTAAAAAATGCGCAACTTTCGTTTCGCCAAGGGGTTCGCTCCGATGTAGAATCGCCCCGCACCATGAACCGCAAGCCACTCAACAACGACGCATCGTGGGAAAACGACGCCGTTTGGAAATTGCTCGACCAAGCACCGCCCGCCACCGCAGGCCCGCGCTTCGCGGATGACGTGGTGCGTGCCGCACGCCTGATCGAGCAACCGCAATCGTGGTGGAGGCGCATCTTCAGCCCCGCCCCGCTCGCGGGTCTTGCCGCTGCGACCGCCGCGCTGGCTTTTGCCGTCCTGCAATGGACATCGCCAACCCCCGTCGATGGTCCCGGTGTCAATCTGGTGAATTCCGAACAGGCTGCGGAAATCCAGGAAATCGCGGAGACAGAAACTCTGCTCACCGCCGTGGACCACCTTGACGATTTCAGCGACACGGAACTTGCCAGTTTGATCGGTTTCTAACTAACCGCTTCCCATCCGGTCCGGATCCATCCAGCATCCCGGCGTGAAACCTTCCCTGATTTTCGATCTCGACGGAACCCTTGTGGATTCCTTGCCCGGCATCGCGGCATCCCTCAACCGGAGTCTCACTTCCCACGGATTGTTGGGACACTCCGATGCCGCCGTCCGATCTTTCATCGGCGACGGCTTGCAAACCCTGATCCGTCGCGCCGCACCCGCTGGAGCGACGCCGGAACTGCTGGAATCCCTGATCCGATATTTCAAAGCCGACTACGGAGTTTCATGGGCGAATGGCACCAAAGCCTATCCCGGCATGCACGCATTATTGGAAGAGCTCCGGGCGGATGGCTACCAGCTCGCAGTCTTGTCGAACAAGACCCATGATTTCACCGTGGCGATGACCCACGCGGTTTTTCCTAACATCCCGTTTGCCATGGTTCTTGGCCAGCAAGAGGGCATCTTACACAAACCGGAGCCTGTCGGAGCCCTCCAAATCGCCAACGATTTCGGCGTCGCGCCGGAAAACTGCGTCATCATCGGGGACTCCACGATGGATTTGGAAACCGCCACGAACGCCGGCATGAAAGCCATCGCCGTAAGCTGGGGGTATCACGACCGTGAACGTTTGTGGGACGCCGGGGCGGAAATCATCATCGATTCTCCAACGGAGTTGTTGGATAAGGTCCGCGATGATAACACACTGCTTGCCTAGTCCATGCCACGGCGTCACACTGCGTTTGTGAACATTCTCGTCACTGCCGGGCCCACCCGGGAACCCCTCGATCCGGTCCGCTTTATCAGCAACCGCTCGTCAGGCAAAATGGGTTATGAAATGGCTGCGGCTTTCGCCCATGCCGGCCATACGGTGCTGCTCGTCTCCGGCCCGACCGCGTTGGATGTCCCCGATCATGTGGATTTCCTGCCGGTGGAAACCGCTGCGGAAATGTATGAGGCTGTGGCCAACCACCTGGGACGCATGGAGGTGGCCGTCTTCGCCGCCGCCGTGGCCGATTACACCGCCACCGCCGCCCCGCAGAAAATTAAGAAATCGACGGATACCTTCACTCTCGAGTTGGTCAAGACACGCGACATTCTCGGTTCCGCCCGAACGACGCTCGGGTTTGCCGGCACATTGATTGGCTTTGCCGCCGAAACCGAAAACCTCGAAGCCAACGCCCGCGAAAAACTCACCCGCAAGGGTTGCAACCTCATTATCGCCAATGACGTGTCGAAATCCGGCATCGGCTTCGATTCCGATCAAAACGAGGTTATCATGGTCCACCCGGATCATACGGAAGCCCTCCCTCTCGCCAGCAAACACGATCTCGCCCACCAATTGGTCCAAGCCATCCTGGAAATCCATTTTTCAGCCTCATTTCTCAAAACTTCAAACTGAACACCCGCAACACCCGTCCATGACCGATCTCGAACTCGCTACCTCCGCCGCGCTCGCTGCGGGCAAACTGCTTCGCCAACATTTCGGCAGCGATGCCACCGTCGATGAAGCCTCCCACCACGATATCAAACTCGCCCTCGACAAGGAGTCGCAGGAGTTGATCACCGGGATTCTGTTGGGTGCCTGCCCCGGCGACGCTCTTTACGGCGAGGAGGGGATCGCTGGCAATCAGGAGTCCTCCCGCCAGTGGATTGTCGACCCCATCGATGGCACGGTGAATTTTTTCTACGGCATCCCGCATTTCTGCGTTTCCATCGCCCTGCGTGTCGATGGAGAGATCGTCGTCGGCGTGATCCACGACCCGATGGTCGGTGAAACATGGACCGTGGAAAAAGGCGGTCCGGCCATGCTCAATGGGGTGCCGGTTCAGGCCAGCAAACGCGAAACTTTTGATCAATCGATTCTTTTTGTCGGTTGCGGCAAAGATGAGGAAGCCCTGCGCACGGGCATCGAAAGATTCCGCCGCGCCTCGCTGCGTGCCCGCAAGATGCGCATGATGGGCTCGGCCGCTCTCGGCATGGCCTACATCGCCTGCGGACGACTCGATGCCTACATCGAATCCCGCATCTCGCTCTGGGACATCGCCGCAGGCCAACTCCTCGTCGAAACCGCCGGTGGCAAGGTGGAGCTCACGCCTGTGCCCGGTCATGCCGACGCCTGGTCGATCGTCGCCAGCAATGGCAGACTCCCGCTCGATGAAATCCTCTGATTTTAAATCTCAAATCTCAAATCCACCATGACCGGCATCGGCTACGACGTTCATCGTTTCGCGGAAAACCGCCCGCTCATACTCGGCGGTGTGACCATTCCCCATAGTCACGGGCTGGAAGGACACTCGGACGCGGATGTGCTTTGTCATGCCATCGCGGATGCTTTGTTGGGCGCCATGGGGTTGCCGGACATCGGATATTATTTTCCGCCCGGCGATCCGGCGTGTAAAGACATCAGCTCTTTGAAGATTCTCGAAAAATGCCGTTCTCTCGCCGACGGCCTCGGCTTGGCCATCATCAATGTGGACTCCACGCTCATCGCGGAGGCTCCCAAAATCCTGCCATATCGCGAGGCGATGAAAGGTCACATTTCCGCCGCGCTGGGCATACCTCCGGAACGGGTTGGCATCAAGGCAACGACCAACGAGATGATGGGTTTCATCGGTCGCAAGGAAGGCATCGCCGCCATGGCAGTGGCCCAGGTGGAGGCCAGGTGATATGGGTGTGGAAGCGCGGGCTTTAGGGATGTAATATCCGCCGGCGAATCGTGATCCTGCTTGTCACCACCGGCCGCACCCGCTCAGATTCTCTCATGGCAGCTACATTTCAATATGATCCGTCCACCCAGCTTGTCGAACTCCACGTTCGTGGCACTCTGAAGCGAGCGGAGTTCGCGGAGTGCGAAAGCGCGCTTGCCGAATACATTGCAGCCGGTGCCAACCCTCGCATTCTGGTTATATGCGAAAACTTCGGTGGTTGGGAGCGCGGTCAGGATTGGAATAACCTCGATTTCATGCTCTCCCACGGTGCGAAAATCGCCAAGATCGCCATCGTCGGTGGCGGTAACAAACAGGATGAGTTGATGGCCTTCACCGGCGCCGGCATGCGCCCCACTCCCGTCCAGTTTTTCCCCGCCGACGAAGCCACCGATGCCACGGTCTGGCTCCTCGAGTAAGCCCTATCGAGGAACTTGAAAGTTTAGAGGCCGCAAACCGAGGCTGGGACTTGCAGTCCCAGTCCGTCGTGGGGACATTCTGTCCCCGCACCTCTCCAAGTTACCCTCTCATCCACATCCGGACCACGCCGGGTTCTGGTGCTAGACCCTTTGCCAAAATAAATTGCCGAAACTCCCACAAAAGACTGGTACGGCCGTTTGAATCGTTTCATCATGGCGGATCGGCCGTCCGCGAATATTACCGAACCCTGACACCTGCAGCCTTGAGGAGCTGGAGCGGGC
>CAIVKO010000087.1 GCA_903906515.1 Akkermansiaceae bacterium | reverse complement strand
GCATACACCGCGGCGGTCAGCAAATCTTTATCACCGGTGATCCGATACCACTCAAGCAGACCATTGGTAATCGACAACAACGTATAGGCATGGTTGTGACGGGGATTAATGGCACTTTTCGTCTCGAGCATGGTCGCCACGTAGCGGCCAGGTTTAGCGGCTAAGCATTTCATGACGAACTGGCAAAAATCCTTGTAACGTGGCTCACCGGTCATGCGATAGAGCATAATCATGGGTTCCAGTACAGTAAGCCGCCCCCCATTGTACGTTCGGATGAAAGCGAGTTTGCCGGGCTCGTCGCCGAAAGTATTACACAGCAGGTCACCCATCTTCCGGCAGGAGTTCATGGCCGCTTGGTCACCAGTTAATTGTGCCCAGGTGAGGAGACCGAGCAGGTTGTATTTATGCGACCAGACATCCCACTCCTCCCAGCGTTTTATAAACTTGGGTTGTGGGGTTGTGCTCTTGGGTTGCTGGTTTTCGGCGACCGCGATTTGCTCATCCGACAAGTAAGTCCCCAGATAACCATCTGCTTCCTGACATTTAATCAATTCCGTCACTGCGCTCGCAATTTTGGCGCGCAGTTTTTCATCACCGCTGTTGGCCCAAGCCAGTGAAGCCGCATGTATGTATTTCCCTATATGCTCACCATCCCAAGTCATACAACCGGGACGCTTGCGGTACCCTTCCAGTAACCGGTCCACATCCACCGTCTCCAAAAGACGGGTGTAGGTATTGGCATGGATACGGGCACCGAGCATGCTATTAACATCAATATGCACTCGGTCGGGGATCTGCATATCCTGGCGATCCTCCACCACCGCCGGCACCACATAGGGGAGCGGAGTGATAGGAGCGGCAGCGGGAGCCGCTGGCTTGGGTGGGCTGGCGGGTGTGGACGGCTGTTGTCCCCACCCTTGCGTTGCGCTCAGCATGACTACCAAGCTCAACCAAAAAAAACGGCGTTTAATTGTCTTCATTGTTCTCCTATTTTTACTAATTATTTCATCATTCGCTTTACCGCTCGTAGACTTCCAGTCCCATGCAGGAGGAGAACGACTGCTTCGGGTCGTTGCCGCATGCCGGTTTGCCGATCACGCGCACCGCCAGTGCCGGCACCGGTGTGGCGAGGGTGCAGGTGTAGCGCGTGCCCGAACTGTGTGGCCCAAGGACTTTTGCGTCGGTGGCGGTGGTGGCGGGATAGCTCTTTAATTCACCGACCGTAGTCCAGGGGCCGTCCTTTTCGGTTTGCACCTGCACCTGGGGTTTTCCCTCCGAGGTATCAAACCAGCCGCCAGTGGGGAAGGCCCAGCCGTGTATGAAGACCACCCGGCCCACGGTGGCGGGCTTGGCCAGCGTCACCGCATACCAGTCCTGGTCCTGCTTGGTATTGTTATAGGTCAGCACATCTCCGCCATCGATGATCGACCCCCATCCGCCGGCACGGGGATCGACGTGCGCTCCCGGATTGCGAGTGCGGGAAACACTTTCCGTGCCGCCCACGGCTAGGTTTGCCCCGGGTTGGGAGGGAAAGGGCAACCACACCCGGTAACAGGTGCTCTTCGTATCTGAACCGGCGGTGGCGATGGGCGCGAGTAGTGCATGGGTGCCCATGCTGGAGATGCGGAAGACCTGTGCGTTGGGCCAGTCTTTAAAAATTCCGGTAGCAGGTTGGGGAGTGAACGTCAGGGCATTGATGTCGGTGGAACCAAGCTGTATCCGCTCACCCGCAGGATCCAGCGCTGTATCCGTAGCCAACACCAGAGGTCCATAGCAGAGGGCCGCCCGGCCCAAGTTGTTATGATCACCAGCTACTATCCTGGCAGTAGGAGGCAACACAAGATTGAGTCTGTCACCCGCTTTCCAGTTGCGGAGCACCGCTACATAGCCATCAGTACCGACTGTCATGGGCAGGGTCTGCTCACCAAGTTTGAGCGTCGCGTTGGAACACCAGCTGGGGATGCGCAGTTTCACCGCAAAGTCGGCGGCTTTTTCCGGTTTAAGATCGATAACAATTTTCTCCCCGGCCGGAAAGCTTGTGGTGAGGGTTACTTCCACATTGTTCCCGTCCCGTAGGCGTAAGTGAGCATGGCTTTCATCATAGAGATTTACCACCACCCCATCGTGATCGGTAGTCAAAGCACAGGTAGGTAAGCTTACGGGGCCACGCGGACCACTCGACAAACAGCAAAAGCCGGTAAAATTAGTAGAATAAGCCTTCGTACCCACAAGCCCTACATAATAAGTCCAGGCTTTTCCATCGGGGCTTTGTGCACTGCACAACTGATTGTAGGCGGTGCGTTCTATCTCTTGAGCATAACGTGCCTCACCGGTAAGACGTAGCAGTTGTTCGTTAAACTGTAGCCAGGTAACGGTAGCGCAGGTTTCGCCCACGTGGTTGTTATTTGGCAAATCGAAATCGTCATGGAAAGTCTCGCGGTAGCTTATGGCACCGGTGATATAAAGACGTTTGGCCGTGATGTCCTCCCAGGCATTTACAGCGGCGGTCAACAAGTCCTTGTCACCGGAAATCCGATACCACTCGATAAGGCCATTGACAAACGACAGTTGCGTGTATGCATGGGTGGCGTAAACCTGGTCGACACGTTTCTTCTCCAGCAAGGTCGCCACGAAAGAACGGGGTTTTGCGGCTTTACATTTCATAAGATACTGGCAGAAGTCCTTGTAACGCGGTTCACCGGTCATACGATAGAGCATGATCATGGGCTCCAACACGGTAACCTGACCCTCAAAGGGCGCTTGCTTCATGAAATCGCGTTTGCCCTCGCCGAATGTGTTGCACAACAGATCGCCCATTTTCCGGCAACAGTCCATGGCCGATGGGTCACCGCTCAAGCGTACCCAAGTCAGGAGGCCGAGCAGGTTGTATTTGTGCGACCACACATCCCATTCCGTCCAGCGTTTCGGGGTATTGCCCGCGAGCTGTACCTGAGTTAGGGCTTTGGATCCGCCTTCCATGGGTGAGGTATAAACCGCCAGTCCGGCACTGGACGAGAATGACCCGTTTTGATTATTACCACAGGCGGGCCGCCCGATGACGCGCATCGAAAGGGCCTTAACCGGCGTGGCGAGAGTGCAGGAATACCGGGTCTTGTTCGTGATTTTCTTGTTATCGGTGGCGGTAGTGGCGGGGTAATCTGTCAACTCACCCACTGTGGTCCATGGGCCGTCCTTCACGGTCTGCACTTGAACCTGCGGGTTCCCTTTAGAGGCATCGAACCATCCACCGTTAGGCCAGCATGCTCCGTGAGTAAAGACCACCCAGCCCACGGTGGATGGTTGAGCCAACGTCACCGCGTACCAATCCTGCTCCTGCTTGGTGCTGTCGTAGGTGCTGATCAGCGTGCCTTGGATCAGCGAGCCTTTCAGATTACCGGTGCGGGATTGACTTTCGCTAACGGCGGACAGGCTTGCGGGAACAGGGAGCAGGTTTTCCGGCAGATAGGTACCCAAGTAGCCGTCTGCTTCCTGGCATTTTATCAATTCCTTCACCGCGCTCGCGATCTTGGCACGCAGCTTTTCATCGCCGCTGTTGGCCCAGGCTAGTGAAGACGCGTGCAGGTATTTCCCGATATGCTCCCCATCCCAGGTCATGCAGCCGGGGCGCTCGCGGTAACCCTCCAGCAGACGGTCCACATCCACTGTCTCCAAAAGACGGGTGTAGGTATTGGCCTGGATGCGGGCACCGAGCATACCGCTGAGCTGCACGCGGTCGGGGACCTGCGCTTCCTGACGGTCCTCCACCACCGACGGCACGACATACGGGAGCGGGGTGATGGCGGCGAAGGCGCGGAGGGATAGCGCGGTCAGGAGCAGAATGGTTGATAACTTTTTTCTCATGGTTTTTATTGATAATTTAATGTGTTCCCCTCTTTCATTTCGGTTGGGTGATCATTTTAAAATCATCGGTGCGAAAGGGCGTGACCGGCAGGCCGTCGGCGGAAAAGAGATTGCAAACCGGATTGTCGGCCCAGGCGTAACGAACCGCAATTGGAGCCGCTACTTCCGGACTGCTCACCACCACTTCGTTGTTTACTAAAACGGCTCCGGTGGCCCAGTGCCAGATTTTGTCGGCACCGCAGACAGCAAAGCCCTTGGCTTCGGCCACGCCGAAAGGCCGCAGTTTGCTCCCGAAACAGTCAAGGGTGACGGTGGCTTTATCGCCATCGACGGTGAGCTTTTTGAACTCGGGACTGCGGTATGGGAGTTTCATACCGTAATCCTTGACCAAAGCCCAGCGCACCAGACGGGCAGCTACATCCTGCTTGTTTTTGGGATGTATATCTTTGCCTTCGCCGATATCAATGATGACGGCTTGACCGGTATTTGCCAATTGCATCGTTTTCGTCTGAGATTCCCGCAGTTCCGCCCAGGCGCTGTCGCCGGGTGTGGGTTTCTCCGGCATATAGTTGGCCAGTTGCACCCAGTAGAACGGAAAATCACCTTGTCCCCACTCCTTGCGCCACTGCTCTATCAAAAAAGGAAACAGGCTGGCATATTCGTATGCCCGAGGCGCATTACTCTCACCTTGATACCAGACGACACCCTTGATGCCGTAACCAATCGTTGGATTCAGAACCCCCGCAAAAATGTTGCCGACACGGTTTTGGCCGGCGAGCCATTGCTGGGGAGATGTAGGAGCGCGCGGCGGAGTCTGCTTCTCCGCCTTGGCCTTTTCAACTGCGGCCTTCCACTTGATCATGGCTTGCTCGTAATCCAGCTTGGCTTTTTCGGTCTGGATGGCGGTCTCTTTTTTCACGGCTGTTTCCATCAGCAGCTTGAAGCGTGGATCCTGTTCCAGCGTCGAACGGCGCATCCATGCCTCGGCGTCCGACCCGCCCCATGAGTTGTCGATCAAACCGACCGGCACGTTGAGAATTTGATGGAGGTATCGCCCGTAAAGAAATCCCACGGCACTGAAATTTCCAGCAGACTCGGGAGTGGATGCTTTCCACGCGCCTTTGAAATCGTTCTGCAATTCCTGCGTGCCAACTTGCGGCACGCTGATGAGCCGGAGATTCGGCAGTTTTGATGCGGCGGCCTCAAGATCACCATTCCAATCGCCAGCCAGTTTGAACCCCATGTTGGACTGACCGGAACACATCCACACTTCGCCAATGAGCACGTCCTGAAGGTCGCGCTTGGTAGAACCGCTGATCGTGAGCGTCTGCGGCGTGGCGTTGGCCGGCAGTGGTGACAATTTCACCGTCCATTTACCGTCGGCACCGGCGGTGGCGGAATAGTTTTTGCCGGCAAAGGAAACGGTGATCTTCGTGCCGGGCGTATCCCAACCCCAGATCGGGTCGGCCTGATTTTGCTGCAGCACCATGTGGTCACCGATGATGGCGGGCAGTTTTAATTCCGCACGCGATGTGAGGATGAGCGCGAGGCTAAATGCCAGCAGTGATAATAGCTTTTTCATTATGTTTGTTTTGCTTCACCTGATTTTGTTAGTCAGCACGTCAAATGTCACCCCGCCTTGATGCCGCTTCCCGTCCCATATATCGCGGGTGATGTTTACAGCCATATCCTGGTGGTGATACACTTGCAGATTTTCCAGCACCATGGGCGTTTTTCTCGAAACCATATCGAAAGTCACCCGGTTCATGATGATGGGAAATTTATACACGATGCGCACGTTGCTGCCCGGTCGCAGGTTGCTGAGTGAAGTGCCGAAACCGGGTAGTTTGACGCCATCATGGGTGAAAAGAATCTCGAGATCCGCAGCAGGCTGATTTTCGGGAACCGTGAAGTTGATTTCAACGACGCCACCCTGGCGCACGTTGTTGATCTCGCAAAGGTTTTCCATTCTGCTGCTAACAGCAAATGATTTTGATTCCTTGAGGGTTTCGATAGCGACGTGGGAGTGGAAAGGCACCACGTAGACAGTTCCCTCAAAACTCCCGTCTTCCTTGAGGCTTTTAAGCAGTCCCGTGTTGTTTTCGGTGCAACCAAGGGCCGCGATATCGAACGCGCCCTCGCTGTCGGCATAGCCGCGAACTTCGCTGATGCCCCCGGCGAGTCCGGGAAGGGGGGTATCGCCATATTCTTCATGCAACCGCTGTAGCGCACTGATTTGTGTCGTATTATAACCAAGGCCATCCGGGTCAGGCCACGCCATCACGAACGCACCTTTCAGCCCGTGGGTAACCGCGTATTTCAACTGGTTCCATGCCGCCTCCGCGTCACCTGTTATTGAGGCATACTCACCCATGTAGGAATCATCAAAACCGCTGGACCAGGCGCCCTGCAGCATGTTCCTTTTCGCTTTATACCACATCCCGTAGCGGGTATGCCCGACGCCCGTCCCTGCAGTCATGAACCAGTCAACCGGTGTGATCCGCGTGCTATTCGCCATGATGCCAGGATCTGTATTGCCAATATATTTGTCAGGGATCTGGTGGCTGCGCAGGAGTTGCGGCGGTATGCCTGCCAGCAGGACGCCGAGTTGTGCTTCTCCCACGCGCCGGTATACCGTGATCTTGTTATACTCCACCCACTCTAGGAACAGCTTATTGTCATCGGCATAGGCATCCCATGCCCCCCGGGAAAAATTCCGCGGCGGATCAAAGAAACCGTCGGTATATGTGGTCCCGAATTGCTTGTTGATCGTGGCGAGGTCTCCATAAAGCGCCAGGAGATAACGGTAAAAACCCCTGATGTTGTGCAGATTATAGTCGCCGAAGGAATCCGAGCCTGTGCTGACTTCGTTTTCATGGCTGGGTTTCACGGCCACCAGTTGATCCGGGTTTTTCCGATAGGGCACGGCCAGGCGCTTGTGGAATTCCCCTTGCATCAGGTGATAGAAATCCTGCAGTTCCGGCTGCTCGAAATTATACGATCCGTAGGTGAACGTGACTTTGTCGAAATAGCCGTCGCTGCGAGTCTCGTTCTTGCGGTCGAGGCAGAGGTATTCCGGCAGGCCTTTCTCGCCGACCACGCGCATCAGGGTTCCTTGCAGGCCGATATTCCAGCGGTGGGAAAAATTGACATTCCAGACGGCGGGGCGGCCTTCGTCATATTGCTCGATCGACCGGGTTCGCGCGATGATGCCCTTATCACGGATAAAGGTGCTGCGGTCATCCCAATCCACGCCCGCCAGCCATTTTGTCCTGGATTTGTGTTGGATATTCCCGGATTTGACCAGGAGTCCCCAGTCCTGCGCCTGGAAATAGTCTTGGTCATCCTGATTCCTGATATATTTTGAATCGGGAATGTCTGGCCAAGGATCGGTCGCGCCGCCGTGTGTCTTGAGGACGGCATAAAAAAACGTGTTTTCGCGCAAGCCGACATCACTGGAAAGGCCGCGGCCATCCTTGCTCACGCCATATAAAGTGGAGATGATCTCCTGCCGTTTGCCGGCATTGAGTAATTTTCCGGGATAAACGCTCGTGAAGACCCGGGCGTCTTCCGGGATTTTGTCGAGATCAAGCGACTGGGTGAATGCGGACGCTCCATTAAAACGATAGAGTTTTCTGCCCTTGATATCCTGATAGACCAGTTGGTTGTTCTTGATCACGGCCAGATGGAAGGGTCCGTCATGATTGATCTGCGACGGGGCAAGGGATTTGAGCAGCAATTTCCCGTCGGTGGAAAACAGGCAGACGGGACCCGGTTCGTAGCGTGAGGCGACCGCGATTTCGTGGCCCGGGTTTGCCTGGAAGAAATCTCCGGTCGCCACAATGAAGGGCGGAGCGATGCCGTTTACCTGGATCTGTCTGACTAGGCCGCCATAGCGATTGAAGATTTTGATGCTTCTCGTGATTTTATCTGCTAGTGGATGGGTGGTAAAACCGTATTGGGCATGATTCAAAGCCACGGAATGGATGCCCACGCCTCCCCTTACGGATGGGGGATAGGCCAGGAACTGAACTTCCCGCAACTGGTATTTATCGAGGATCCGGACCACCGTATGATTGTCCGGGTGTTCTCCCTCGCCCGCCGCGATGACCGGTCCCAGGGGAACGAGCGCCTTGGCATGTTTCTGATTTTCTTCCTGTTTGGAGCGCGCGTCCAGGTCAAGGTGGCTATAGACGCTTTTCACGATACAGGAGCTATTCTGATCCGTGTGGCGCACCGTTTCCATACTGCAGGCATCGGCGATGATTCCCTTGGGTTTGATCCCGAGGGGGGCTGATGGCTGGGTGTCCTGCGGGAACGCCGCATGGACAGGCAAAAGACAAACAGACAACAAAAGGACTGCGGAGAGAGTGGTCGTGTGACTCATGGCTGTTTCCTTTGGATTCATCGAATGTTGCCGATCCGGTGGACGTTGACGTAATAGGCACCGCAGATTTCCTTGCCCTGATCGTCAAGGAAGGTGCCGCGCAGCATGGTCTGCCCCTGCTTGAGGGAGACGTTGAACACGGCAACCGTATCGGTCTGAGCCACGTCTTTTTCGCCCTTGAACTCGCCAACGGTCAGCCGCGCCTTCACAATGGGAAAAGCCTTGCCGTCGGGAAGTTGGTAGTTACCGAGCACGGAGTCCCAGGCAGGCACCGTGCCACCGATGGCGGCATTCGCCTCCTCCGGCCATCGTCGAAGAGCGATTTCGTAGTTACCGTCGCGCGCCACTTGGATGAACCATTGATCCATCGTGTAGGTGCCTTTGCGCACCCAGTCAGGAGAGAGACCTTTCTGATTGTATTGTGTCGATGGCACCAGCGTGGATGGATTCTCATGGTCGTCGCCGACGATGATGGCGTTACGCTTGGTGGTCCATGGTTCCACGTCTTTCCACCATTGGGCATAGGCTGTGCGCAGCTTCGCGGCGATCTCCGGTTGTTTGGCGATCAGGTCCTTCTGCTGGCCCGGGTCGGTGGCAAGGTCATATAATGCGCTTTCCACCAGACGCCAGCGGCCCCACATGACGGCATACGGTCTTTGCGCGGGATCGATGCCTGGTGCGGCTTTCTGAGGGTAGCCGTGCTGAACAACCAATATCCGGTCAGGCGGCTCCTGCCCGGCTTTTTGCAACACTGGCGCGAGGTTGATGCCGTCAAACTTGGCCCCAAGCGTTTGCTTCAGGCCGCACAGCCCGATCAGCGTCGGCACGAGATCCTGCACCTGTGTTAGGCCGGCCACTTCGCCCGGCGGCCGAAGTCCGCCGGATGGCCAACGGACAAACAACGGTGAGCGATGGCCGCCCTCCCAGGGCGTCCCCTTGCTCCCGCGCATCCCGGCGTTGTAGAGGTCCGACATGTGGGCGCTGCCGTTATCATTGAGAAACATCAGGATCGTGTTATCGCGCAAACCTGACTGGCGGAGGAAAGCGTCCAGTCGCCCCATATTCTCATCCACATTGGCCAGCATGCCGAGGATTTGCCGATGCTTCGGTGTCTGGTCCTTGTAGGGCTCGCAATATTTTTCCGGCACAATCAACGGAGTATGGATCAGGGGTAACGGCAGATAGCAGAAGAACGGCTCGCCGCCTTTACGCCGCTGCTCCATCCACGTCATGGCTTCGGTGAACAGGATGTCGTTCACGTAACCCTTGAACTGGACCGGCTTGCCGTCGGCGTGGCGGAGCCACGGATCGACATAATCGTTGCACCAGGTGTCGTCAGACTCGCCGACAAACGCCGAGTTGAAATAGAGCACGTCCTTGAAGCCGCGGTCCTGAGGGCGGAAGGGATAGTTGTCGCCCAGATGCCATTTGCCGAACTGCCCGGTGCGATAGCCGTTGGCGGCGAAGATATTGGCCGCCGTCGGCAAGTCGGGGCGGAGTAACATCCGGCCGCCTGTGACAACGCTCGCACCGTTGCGAAAATTATCCACGCCGGTCATCAGTTGTGAGCGGGTGGGAGTGCAATATGGAGTCACGTGGAAGTCGGAAAACCGCACGCTTTCAGCGTGAAGCTTGTCCACGTTGGGCGTCTTCGCCACCGGGTTGCCGTGGCATGAGTAGTCGCCATAACCGGCATCGTCGACCAAGACGATGATGACGTTAGGTTTGGCGCCGATATCCGCGGCGTTTAGTGCCGCCAGCGACGCCAGCAGCAGAGTGGTGATTAATGTGATAGTATGTATCATTATTTTCACGTTGTTGCAGTCGTTTTGTTCAATGGGTATTAAGCGGAGTCCAGCGCCTGTTTAGTGTTTATCAATTGCCGCCCAAGTCAGAATCGACGATGCAAGCGGGATTAGAAAGAGTCGCCATAGGTGTTTATAATTGCTCTATTTCTCGATAACCTCGCCGGTGGGGAAAATGGTGCCGTTAGCGGTAAAGTCGATGCCGGTGATCCAGAACCGTTGGCTGAAGCCCTTGTCCCACATCCACATCGCCGTCCACCACTTGCCGTTCTCGTCCTGGAACGGGCGGGAGTGTCCCCAAGCGTTGTTCAGGAGCACATACCGTTTGCTATAGGGGCCGAAAATGTTTTTCGAACTGGCGACCATTGTGCTTCCCATCTCCCCGCCGCCGGGACGCAGGAATATATCGACAGCCATCACGTAGTACGTATCACCACGCTTGATCATACTGACACCTTCGAAGCCGACGAACGGATAGTTCTCGGGAGAAATTAACTTCATTGGACCATCGAGTCCGCTCATGTCAGCTTTGAGTTTTCCCAACAGGCCGTTGTTTCGGATAAGATACAACTGACCATCATCGTCGCGGAAAATATGTGAATCGTAGCCCTCGCAAATCGGCTTGTCGGGCGAGGTCTCGCGATACGGTCCTTCGGGTTTGTCGGCCACGGCGATGCCGATGCCCCAATGGTGGTTCGGCATGCTAAAGTTGACGCCATAGACGATGATGTACTTGCCGTTGAGGTAATGAAACTTCGGGGCGAAGATTCCCTGTTTTCCATTGGTGAGCGGGTCGTTGCTCTTGAATGGCTCTTTGCACCACGTCGCGTTGTTTTTGAACGTCCATACCCAGCCGAGGTCGGTCCAGTTTTTCAGGTCGGGGGAGCGATAGAGTTTCACGCCGTCATTGTTCTTCCAGTGCTTGCCACTTTTGTTATCGAAGAACAGAAGGCCGTCACCCTCGGTACCGGCGAACGTCCCGGTCATATAATAGTTTCCGTCGCCGCCACGAATGATATTTGCGTCGCGAAGCGTTTCTTTAATGAGGGCTTGCGGTTTGATTTCAGGGTAGGAGCCCTGCACCCACGGTTCGTGCACCAATTGAAAACCTGCCGGACCTTTGCCGTGGAAGGCATAGACATTCATCCCGGGTTGTTCGTGGCGTATCGGCGTCAACGGCCATGGCCGCCAACCATTGATGCTGGGATAGCCCCCTTTAGTGTCTGTCTTTTTCCCGTTGACGTAAACCTCCACCGGCCCCGCGCCATTGACCTTCGCGTAGGTGTTGTTGATCAACTCCCACGGCAGTTCGCAGCGGATGCGAATCCACACCTCACCGTCTTTCGGCACCGCCGCCGGAATACTCGCCGCATCATCGGTCTTCGTCCACGCTGAGTCGTCAAAATCTTTCGCCGTCCACGTTGTGCTCGCCGGAGCTGTCAGCGTATAGCGAATGGATGACGTTGGATTTGCCGGTGCGGGCTTTTCAACCTCGGCTGCCCACACCGGCAGCGATGTGAGCATGAGCGCGAGGTTCAACCATTTATAGATTTTGTTGTTTCTCTTTATGGGAAGAATTTCTTTTTGTTGAACTGATAGGAATTTGCTTTTCATGTTTCCTCACTTACTGGTCGCTGCTCGGGTAATTTCGATCTGGGCGATGAGTTCTGCTTTGGTGGGTGGGGTGGCGTGGGTGACGAAGTAGGCGGTCACCGCGTTGGCAATGACGAGGCGTTCCTTGAGTGACAAATCCCCGAGCGACGCGCAGAGGTAGCCGCCATTGAAGCTGTCTCCAGCGCCTGCCAGGCGGACGACGTTGGATTGGCGCTCTTGAAGGGCGTATGCTTCACCATCCACAGCGCTGGATGCGGCTGCAAATTCCGGCGTGTGAACCACCAGTTCATCGAAGCCGATTTTTTCACGGGCGATGGCCAAGGCTGAGGAGATCGCCGCCGGTGTCAGCTCCGGGCGCTCGACGCCAATCCTTGAAAACAATTCCAACACCTCATGTTCGTTCAGGCTCAACGTCATGGCGATCTTGCTGCTGAATGATTGGATCAACTCCAGACTCTTGATGAAACTCTCGTTGGACTTTTTCTTGATGTCGGCGAAGTCGAAGAACATCCGGCGTGGCGGCGTGGTAGTTTCATACTGTTTCATGAAACCATTGAAGAGATCATCAAAGTTTGCGGTAAGCGACCAATAGCCAAGTCCCAGGATATCGACACCTGCGAACATTTCCTTGAGCTTCTCTTCTCCGAAGTGTTTTTCAAAGTGCCCCCAGGTCAGGCTGGAGACAGCCGCGATATCACTCATCAAAACCTTGCCGTCGCTGAACTCCAAAGCAATCGTCAACGCGGGGTCGCCGAGGGATGCCAGCTCACACATATCCTTGAATGGCTCGTACGCCGGATCGAGTGTCAGATTGCCGTAAAGACCGGGCAAAAGGGGCTTCAGACCCAGACATCCGGCGACCCGGCCCGTGTTGATGCCAAAGCCACCCTCGCAACGACGCTTTGCCACGAGTTCGACGCCTACACCGCCGTCCGCACGTTCGACGAGCAGTTCGCCGAACTGTTTGAGATTTTTCATTGGCGTGAAGTCGGACTGACTCCTCCTGACTTCGACAATCTCGTAGGTTTCGTCAACGAAGCCGTCGCAACCGAGGAGGATTTTGCCGCGAATGTTATGAAGGTAGTCGGTGTATCTTTTCATGATGGTGTTTATTGTTGGAGTTTGAGTGTTTATTTGAGGAAATCGGTATCAACGGCGTGATTGATGAGTGCGCCGCTGGCGGATTGGAGGCAGATGCCGGTGACCGTTCGCTGGATGCTGCGGACGGCATCGAAACCAGCGGTTAGAGGGGCGATACCCATGATGTAGGGGATGCGGGTAATCTTGCTCCGGGTGAAGGCGACCGATGTGGGCACGCCCTTTTCCTTCCATGGATTGTCCGCCAGTGATGCGGCGAGACCGAGGTGGAAATAGGCGGTGACATCCTCGATGCCGAGCACGCCGCGATGGCGTCCGTTCCAAGGTGCGTAGTGGCGTCCACCGTTCGAGTGCCACAGCACGGTGGAGGCGAGATACGCGGGGTTTTTCAAGGAGAACCATACGAATTTTTTTTCAGGGAAAACGACGGCTGCCCACGCAAAATCGTCCGCATCCTTGTGGTGCAACATCACGAGGTCCTCGAAGCCCTCCCGAGCGGGGTAGCGGGTGAGATCTGTCTTGCCACCATTGGCCATGGGCACGCGATCTAGACGACTGAACCACGCGCCTTGCTTAAGCGAGCTGTAGCCGCCTTCGATCGGATTTTCAAACTGGGCCGGAAGGACTTGTGCGTGACGCAGTTTGCTGGTGGAGATGATGCCCGGTCCGTTGCGGGTGAAGTCGAGCATGGCGTGGTGTCCCAGACACATCCCACCTTGGAAATCCTCCAGCAGGTGGGTTTGGTAAATGTTGGTCTCGCCTTCGCGGGCTTCGATGATTTTGGTAATCTTGCCAGGCCGGACACGGGTTCGCAGCGTGGCGACAAGGCGTCCGCCTTCGGACGAGTTCACTTTCCATGTGGCATTGGCGGACTCGCCGTGGGGCGGATGCACTTCGCCGCGCCACGCCGGTCCGGCACCAAAGGGCGCGCAGAAGAAATCCCCCCGCAACTCGCGCAGCAAGGGAATGAGTTTCTTGGCCTCCGGTTTGTCACACCACGGAGCGGTGGAGAAGGGTTCCACGGTTTGGCGTCCAACACGGAATTTGACTTTGGCGAGTTGTCCACCGGTGCGGGTGATGTCGAATGTAACGTTCATGCGGTGAGGGATAGATGTTTTATTTGGGTTCGTTTGATAATTTTCAGGATATTCTTGGTTTTTCATCATGTTACTTGTTTTCATAGTGTTCTCTATTTTTGCGAGTTGAATCATCATTCCCTATGGAGCGGTTCATTCCACTTTCCATTCCAGCACGCCGGCAGAGGCGGCGGACTGCAATTGCACTTCCAGACGCAGGGCCGAGGTCGTCACGGGCTTGAAAGTGACAGCGTTGAAGCGGTCCACGGCGATGCCATAGGCCGAGGTATGGTCCACCGGCCGCCAGGTTTCGCCGTCACGGTACAGCAGCTTCCATGAGGCGGGCACGCGGCAGCCGCCCTGGTCGTCGTACCAATAGACCTGCGCGGTGCTCAGGGCGGTCGGTTTCTCGAAGTCATATTGCACCCATTCCACGGTGCCCTTGTGATCCCACCAGGTCATGCGCGGCAGGGATGAATCCGAGGATTTTTTCGGTTTGCGACCGTCATTGATGGCATCGACGGTATCGGAGCGATTGCAATGCGATGCGCTGGCCTTGGCCCGTGTCGCTACCGTGGGGAAAGGCCGTGGCTCGGCCTTGTCCATCGTGCGCGGCATCCACACCTGCATTTGGCCGGCACCGCGATTGCACCAAGCGTAATAGGGAATGGCAGTGAGGGTCGCCGCCTCGATCGCAACCGTTCCATCGGCACGACGCATGGCTGCCGTCCCCTGGCCGCTGAGCACCGTGACGCCGCCAAGCAGGTCGGGACGGAATTGCGCGGTCAGCACGACATCATCCGCCGTGGCGAGGTGAAAGATCGCGCCCTGATGATCGGCGCCCTCGAAGCAATAAACCACCGGGCCGCGTTCAAAGGCCACGCGACCGGCATCATCGGCCACCTTGTCATTCGCAACCACCCGCCGCACCGGCATGGCAAGGTTCAGCGTCAACACATCGCCTTTCTTCCAGGTCCGGGTCACCGCCACATAACCCTTCTGCACCTCCAGCGCCTGCACCTGGCCGTTGACGCTCAGTGACACCGCGGGCGCGGGTTGGTCCGCATAGCGATAGAGGTCGGTGGGCACGGGCTGGTTTCGCGCCCATCCGGGAATGCGTACCCGCACGGTGAAATCGGCGGATTTTTCAGGGGAGACGGTCAGTGCGACCCTCCCGTCCCACGGATAGCGCGTCTCCTGCTTGAGCGTCACGTGAGTGGCGGCGACTTCGGTTTCGGCGGTGCCGGCGGCGAACAGGTTGACGTAAAGTTGATCCGCGTGCACCGCATATTGCAGGCCGGGCACAGACGGCAGAAAGCGGCTGACATTGACCGGGCAGCAGGCAGTACTGAACCACGCCTTGCGTGCGTAACCGCCCTTGGACACCAAGGGATTCGGATAGAAGAAATGATCGCCTGTGAGCGAAACTCCGGAGAGGAAGCCATTATAGAGGGTGCGTTCCAGCACATCGATGTATTTCGCATCGCCGTGCAGCAGGAACATCCGGTGATTCCAAAGGCAATTCGCGACTGCAGCACACGTTTCGTTATATCCGTTGTTGGGCATTTCATAGGCATTGCCAAAACCTTCTGCCATGCCGACTCCGGAACCGATGCCGCCGTGCAGATAGAGCTTGCTGCCAACGGTGTCGGCCCAGACGGCGTCTACTGCCTTCGTGTAACCCGAATCGTCGCAGAGCGCGGCGATGTCAGTCATGCCCGAGAGCATGTACCCGGTGCGCACCGCGTGGCCAACCGCCGCCGTGAGTTGTTCGAGTGGGACTTCGTTGGCGTAGTATGGGTCGTTCATTTCGAACTTCACGCCCGCAGGCCGCCGGTAATGACCGCGACATTGCAGGAGAAACCTAGCGAGATCAATGTACTTAGGCTCGCCGGTGGCGCGCCCGAGTTTAACCAACGCGAGTTCGATCTCCTGGTGACCCGGTGAAATGTTTAACTGGCCGGGGCCCGGTCCCCATGTTTTCTGGATCAGATCAGCCGTCTTGATAGCAATGTCGAGAAACGTGCGTTTCCCCGTGCATTGATAGTGGGCCACTGCCGCCTCAATCATGTGGCCCATATTGTAAAGTTCGTGACTGTCCACCCCGTTGACCCCGCCCATGTCATTGAGCCATCGCACCTTGCTGGCACGGTCCGGTGCCTTCTCGCCGTGAATGGTGCGGGCGGTGTAGAGATAGCCGTCCGGTTCCTGCGCCTTCCCGATAAGCGTCACCAGATCGTCGAGGTATTTTTGTTGAATGGGATCGGGATAGGTGGACAGGGAATACGCCGCGCCTTCCGCCACCTTATAGACGTCGGAATCGTCATAGGGAGAGCCCTGAAATGAACCATCCTGCAGTTTCGCCGCCCGCCGGAAATTGGGGATGCGGGTTTCCTCGCATTTCTTGAAACAACTCGGCACGGTCACCCGAGCATTGGTGTCGATGCGTGGTTTCCAGAAGATGTCATCCAGGTGGACCTGGCTCATCGGTACCGGGGTCACCGGATAATCGCGCCTGACCGCCGACGTGGATGACGTTTGATTTGCCGACGCGGGATTTTGAGCCTCAGCCCCCCACCCCGGCAGCGTGGTGAGCATGAGCGCTAGGCTCAACCATCCAAAGGGATTCGTGATGGTCTTCATCATGTTACTTGTCATCATCGTGTTCTCTATCTCAATTTTCTATTCCGCCGCATCCACCACGCAGCGGAAGCCCAGGGTGGCGGCGCGATCCTTGCTGGGAGCCATGAGCAGCAGCTTGCCGTGGGTGTTCAGTTC
>CAIVKO010000086.1 GCA_903906515.1 Akkermansiaceae bacterium | reverse complement strand
TTCCCGGCACCGCCGTCGCAGCCTTGGTTGAACGCGAAGAACCGCGTGCGCTTGCCGTCCAGCGCGGAGGTCATGAACACCTGTTCGGTATCGACCGCGAAATGCGCCAGGCACCGGCCCAACCGGAACAACGGCTCTTTCGGGTCGCGTCTTTGTTGATACTGTGCGATGGCATGGCTGACGTTCTGCCCGGATACCGGGTTCTTGAGTTCCGTCGTGAAAACCGGCAACCCGTTCAGGAAAATCCCAACATCCAGGCTCTTTTCATTCTCCTGCGAGTATTTGAAGCCTCCGGCCGGATCCTCATCCCGCAGCACTTGGAAGAAATTGCCCGCGCACAGCCGATCCAGCTCCGGGTCATGCCGGCCCGCCGATGGGAAAAAGCACAGCTCGAAGTGGCACCCGCTCTCATCCACCCCTTTTCGCAACACATGCAGCGTACCTTTCTTTTCGATGACATTCCGCACCCGTTTGACGATTTGGGACTCCGCCTCGTCGCCCAACTCCGTCCGCAGTTCCTTCCACGCCTGCGGCTGGGTCACCTGGAGAAACCGCACCAGCGCGTGCGGGATCAGACACAACTCCCGGTCATAATCCGCCGGCCCGGCGATGTGAAACCCGTTGAGTTTCACCAAATCCGCCACAATGGCATTCTCAAAATTCTGCTCGGATAGGGTCTTGGGCATGGGTGGCTTCAAGTTTGAATTTGACTTTTCCGGTGGCGGGGCCATCTTCCGGCAACTTCCCGCCGCAACGGCGGTGGGCTGATCCCCAAAGGTTTGCCCGCAGAAACCCCTTCGGTCCCGCGACCCGAGGGGTTTTCTTTTGTCGGTTTGGTATGGCGAATCGCTTTCATGCTCACGTCAGCCGCATCTCTTTCAAGAACCGCGAAGGCTGTTTGCGATAGCCCGAATAACTTCTTGCCCACGTGACCGTCAGCGTTTGCTTGACCCGCGTGATAGCGACAAAGCAACTCCTGCGCTCCTCCTCCATTTCAGGGCTGGTTGGACCTTTGCGGACCGCTTGAAATGATGGAAAAATCTCTTCTGCCATGCCGGCGAGAAAGACATGCTTGAACTCCGCGCCCTTCGCACCGTGGACGGTGATGCATGGAATAGCACCCTCCGGCTGGGGAGCGGCCTTGGAAAGCATGTCCATTTCCTGGAGATAGTGATTTAGCGTGAGGTCATCCTGACCGATCCGGTTGCGGATCGAAAAGTCCACTTCCTTCCAAACGGCTACCTCTTCACGGACAAGTGGATCCTCGTCGTTCTCAAAATACTGCCAGAATCCATTGATCGGTTCCAAAAACTGCGAGCGCTCGGAGAGATTCGTGCGAACCGCATCGAGCATCGGATCTTCTGTCTCTTTCCCTGCCAGGGCAAGCCATGCGCGGAAAAAATCGCCGCCGTGAAGTGCGGCCTCGGCTTCCACATCGTTCACGTCGATCATTGGATGACCGAGTTCCTTCCAGGCGACGCAGGCCCGCCGCACGAATTCACGGTCGTGCCTGCTGTTGGCCAGCCGCAGGCTCGAATGGATCCACCGGGCCGGTGCAGATTCGAACTCGTTTTTCCGTTGGGTGAGCCAAGCCTTGATTCCCGCATTCTCCAGCGAGTCGGCGATGCCTTTGAGTATTTTCGCGTTGCGGGCCAACACCACGCATTCCGCCGGGTCGAGATCACGCTCCAGAATCATCGTCGCGATTCCCGCGGCTTCTTCGTGTTCGTCGCCAAAGTCGAAAATGGCAACTGGGGGCTCGTTGCCGCCAACACGATCCGCGACCAATGAGGACTTGTCCGGTGTTCTCGTCGAATTGTGAGCGATCAGCTCATTCGCCAGTTCAATGATCTCGGCAGGGCACCGATAGTTGCGGGGCAATTGCACCCGCGTCATTCCATAATCCTTCTGAAGCGCCAGTAACCGTTCGGGACTCGCGCCATTCCACTGATAGAGAATTTGGTCATCGTCCGCCACGACGAACAGGTTGCGATCTCCTGCCGCCACCACAAGATGAAGCAGGTCATATTGGGCGCGGTTGGTGTCTTGGAACTCATCCACACAGATATGGGTCCAGCCATAGCGCAGCATTTTCGCGGTGGACGGATGTTCCGCCAAAACTCGTTTTGCCATGTGGAGCAGGGCTCCGAAATCGAACCGATTCGCGGCTACGAGCATCCCGCAATAATCCTTGAACAGAGGAGTCACCCACCAAGGCGGATGCGGCAGGCTCGGCACGGCGGGGCCTCCATCATAGGATTCCGCGAAAAGCCGGTCCAGAAGCGACAGAATGTTGCGGTGGTCGCTCGGCACCTCGGCGGCATAGGCTGGAGGCTTGCCGCCATCTTTCGGTTCGAGCAATCCATTGAGAAACGCGATGCGATCCTCGTCGGTGGTCAGCAAGGTGAAATCCGGACGAACGCCCAACTTCGAGCCATACTGCCGGAGAATATCACCCGCAAACGAATGATAGGTGCAAAGCAGTGCCCGTTCCGCCCGACCGCCAAGCAGCCCTTCCAGCCGTTCCCGCATTTCGTCGGCCGCCTTGGTGGTGAAGGTGAGCGCGAGGATACTCA